>NZ_JBGMEG010000001.1:0-243037 GCF_046365465.1 Anaerococcus groningensis
CGTTCGTTCAACTCACTTAAGTGAACAACTAAAAAAGGCAGGACTTACGTCCTGTCTTTTTATATGTCGTTTTTTTATTTTTCGTAATCAATAGGATAATTTTTATCTTCTCTTTTTTAATTGCCATCCTATAATCATTTGCCAGGCGTAACGCGCTCCTAACGGTTGTCTGGATTTTCGTATCCTTTTTTAACTATTTTTTCACCTTTACAGGTATTGATTCTTTGGCCTTCAAATTCTACGATTCCGCAATTTGCTCCATTACTCATTGGTACATCTTCTACTATTGATTCTTGGTATTGTTTAATTTTTTCTATTTCTTCGTTTGTTTTTTCGTATCCAAATTTATCTTCTTGTTCAAGATCATCTGCTTCATATACTTGTTTTTCTTTATTACTTTCCATAGTATTCTCTCCTTTATCTCTTTAATAGAGTATACCCATTTTTTCGCAATTTAAAAGACCCCTGCGGGTCTTTTATTTTAATGGGTTGCTCCACCTGTTACGCTTAAATCTTCCTTATTATCGTATTTTACAATTGCTCTAATAGCTGCATTTAATCCTTTTACAATATCTTCAAGGCTCATTGAAGCTGTATCTTTTTTATCTACTACTTGTTCTGTTAAATATGGTACGTGGATAAATCCTGCTTTGATGTTTCCATATTTTTCAGCTAAGTATAGGTCTTGGTACATTATGTGGTTACATACAAAGGTACCTGCAGTGTTTGATACGCTTGCTGGTAGATTTTCTTTTTTGATTTCTTCTACCATAGCTTTGATTGGTAGAGTTGAAAAATATGCTGGTGCTCCGTCTTCTCTAATAACTACATCAATTGGTTGGTTGCCCTCGTTATCTTCTATACGAGCGTCATCTTCATTGATTGCAACTCTTTCTACAGTGATACCATATCTACCACCTGCTTGGCCAATTGATAAAACTACATCTGGATTTACTTCTTTGATTTTTTCTTCAACTACATCAGCTGCTTTGTGAAATACTGTTGGTATTTCTAGTTTAATTATTTCAGCACCTTCTATGTTATCATCTATTCTTTTTACTGACTCAATAGCTGGGTTTGTTGGTTCTCCACCAAATGGGTCAAATCCTGTTACTAAAATTTTCATATATTCCTCCTAAAACGCCCAAAATCTCATTAAAAGTATGTGGGCAATTATCATTAATATTGAGAATGGGGCTTGTTCTTTTATTACCCCATTTCTATCCTTCATTTCTAATAATCCTACTGGAAGTACGTTAAAGTTACCAGCCATAGGTGTCATTAATGTACCACAATATCCTGCTGTCATAGCAAGGGCTGCTGCTATTGCAGGATCTGCTCCTTGGGCAATTACAAATGGAACACCAATTCCTGCTGTAATTACAGTAAAGGCTGCAAAAGCATTACCCATAATTGCAGTAAATATTACCATGCCTAGGACATAAGCAATAGATCCTGTCCAAGGGTTTACTGTTGGAATCATACCACCTATAATAGATGCAATAACATCACCAACACCAGCTGCAGCAAAGATTGCTCCTAAAGCTGCTAAAAGTTGTGGCAAGATTGCTACTGCTCCTACCTGTTGGACCATCCTATCAGATTGTTTCATCATAGTACCAAAGCCTGATCTTGTCATAATCATAACTACTATAATTGCAACAATTGCTGTAAAGCCTAGGATAGATGAAGATGAATCTGGGATAAGCTTTGCAAGAATAATTGCAAGAACTGCCATTACTATAACTGGAATAAATATTTTATTACCTAGTCTAGCTGAACCTTCTACTTCTAATCTTTCATCATTTATAATAGCACCCTTTACCATGATACCATTCATAAGTGAAATAAGACCTATGATTACTACAAGGATTCCTGATACCATAGATGGAATTAATTTTCCAAAGGCAAAAAGTGTACCTAAAATTAACCAAAATACTACGGTGGTAAATTTCTTTTCATTATCTTTTGATCTTGCTACTCTAAAGGCTGTATAGAAAAATTGTAGACCTATTAATACATATATAAATTCTAAGAATTTTGGAAAAAAGTCTGCTGTTGGCATTCCAAATATTGTTTGCATTATTTAGCCTCCCTTAATTTTCTATCATCAATGATATTTTTAATAACTCCTAGGGCTAAACAAATTAGAGCTATCGGTAGAGATTTTGCTGCAATATCAGCGTTTGTTACAGGATAACCTAATGATTCCATTTGTCCTGTAATTAAAAGCACCCCACCTGCCCCAATAAAAGTGTTTTGAGCAAAAAAGTTACCGAAGTTTTCCATAGCTGTAGCACGAGCTTTTAACTTTTCGCTTTGTTCTGGTGTGATGTTACCATTTTGTTTTTCGACAGCTGCTTCTGCCATTGGGAATATAATAGGTCTAACAAATTGTACTAGACCATAAATTCTCATGGATAGGAAACCAGCTAATTCTCTAAATAACAAATAAACATTAAATAATGCACCTGGTGATAAGTTTTCACGTTTTTTAACTAATTTTTCTGCTGATTGTTTTAATCCATATTGCTCAGATAAACCTATAACTGGCAAGGTAATGATAAATAGGGTTACTATTCTTTGGTTTACAAAGTTTTCGCCAAGGATGGTTAGAAATTCTGGTATTGAAATACCTGCAACCATGGCTGTTACGAATCCTGATAATATAACTGTAAATACAATATTTAATTTAAAAATAAATCCTAAAACAATTATCAGAATACCTATAAGTTTTAAATATTCCATATAAATCCTCCTTTGAATATTTTTCTAATCGTAAATTAATATCAGGAGAAAGTCAATAAGTATTTTTGAAAGATATTGCCTATAAAATAACAAATAAAAAAGGCTATCATTAGCCTTTTTATTTTTTAAGTTTCTCAAGCCATTCTTTTTGTATAGCTTCCATTTCTTCTTCTAATTTACTACCTAAATCTTCTAGCTCATCATCTGTAAATAATTTTTTAGCTACTTTTGCAAACTCATCTTCTTCCTCATCCATATGATGGGTTCCGATTTCTTCAAACACACTAAATTTTGCATCCCAAGTTTCATTATCCAAAGGAGTGTTATTTAAAACTCCTAGCTGAAACATGATTAATGAGTGTTCTTCTGGCATTTCTAAAATAGTAGCCTTATCCTCTTCGCTCTCACATTTTTCTAAGGCTTTTGGAAATACTATATTTTCCTCTGCCTCATGGTGGCCAGCAAGTTTTGCATAAACTTTATAGAAGGTATTTTCTTTGGTTTTTCCCTTTGATGATTTAACCTTTTCTATTAAATCTTTTACTTCACTGTGGGCTTGTTCATTTAGTTTTAAATAGTTCATAGGCTGTCTCCTTAATTTTATTTACTCCTATATTATATTAAATTAATGAATGTATAGCAATGGTTTAAAAATGGTATTATATAAGAGAGGTTACTATAGAGTATAAGTAATTAGCTGAAAAGATTTGGAAGATAATTTAGAAAATTATTATATAATCGATGCTAGAACAAAAGAAGAATACGATGAAGGCCATGTACCTGGATCTATTAATATTCCTCATGAAGAAGTTTTAAACCATATCAGTAAAATAAAAACTATAAGCCCCTAGTTATTATATTGTAGTTCTACTAGAAGAAGCGAATATGCAGCAGATATTTTAACTCTTGCAGGCTTTAATGAAATAACTATCGCCCCTGGTAATAGATTATATAATTATAAAATGACAAAATAAAAGTTCCTAGTATTTACTAGGAACTTTTTATTTATTTAAAAATTCTAATACATCATCATAGGCTATTTTATTGTCTTTTTCATTTAAGATTTCATGCTGCATATGGTCGTATTCTTTATAAGTGATATTTTTATAGCCTGCTTTTGCTAGAGTATCGATAGAGTTTTTTAATCCATTAGTTGATCCTGTAACTATATCATCAGCACCTGTTGCTGAGTGAATTCTTAGATTTGGATTTTGCAATTTATAGTTGTTTACTTTAGCCATCTTATTGTTTAAATCTATAATCACTACAACAGCTCTTTCTAAAAATTGAAAGACTCTAAAACTATCATTTCTCTTTTCTATAATATTATCCATGTTATAAGATATCCAAGTATCATACCCATCTCCTGGTAAGAGTGGGGTTAAAACTGCTGGTTGATATTCTCCAAAATAAAAGCTAATGATATTTCCTATAAATACTCCAAATGGAGCTATTTTGCTGTGCTCTACTGTACCTATTAAAACTAATTTTTCGATTGTATCATCGTAATTTTGTAAGTACATACGAGCAACCATTGACCCCATAGAGTGGCCTATCATATAAATTGGTAGATCAGGATATTTATCATGGATAAAGGAGTTTATCACATAAGCATCATCAACTAATTCTTCTGAAAGTCTCATATATCCATTAGGATATTTTTCTGAAATACTTTTACCATGACCTCTGTGATCGTGGGCTATTACTATATATCCATCATTAACTAAATAATTAATAAAATCTACATAGTTATAGGAATGTTCTGCCATGCCATGGACTAGTTGGACAATCCCTTTTGGGTTTTCATTTTCATGAAGTCTTACAAATATATCATGACCGTCCGTATTGGTAATATACATTTCTGTATGATCGTCAAAACTTTGTTTTTGTTTTACAAACCACTTTTTCCCAATATTCATCTTTTTGTAATCACTAGTTTTCTTTAGGTAGTGAATTTGAGGCAAGATTAACAAAACAATTATGATAGGAAGTAACCAAGAATCCATAACTAATCCTCCAATTTAATTACATTAATCGCGGAAGGCCCACGTGGTTGGTCTATTATTTCAAAGGAGACTTCATCTCCTTCTGATAATTTTTTATAAGTTTCATCAGAGATTATACTTGAAAAATGCACAAAATAATCTTTATTTTCAGAATTTATAAATCCATATCCCTTTTTATTATCAAAAAATTTTACAATACCCTTTGCCATTACATGCCCTTTACTGCACTAAATAATATCCTTTGGCTATCATCTTTTACCCTGCCAAAGTCATCTTCATCATAAGTTTTTACATCCTTAAAACCTGCTTGTTCAACCATTTTAGTAACTTCATTAGTCCTATAAATTCTTTCTTGCTGGTACTCATAGATTCTATCATAGGATCCATCTTCATTTTCCACAAAGAAATTAAGGTGCATATCTACCAAATCATCTTCATAGAAATTGTCCCAAGTATAGAAAATATCTTCATATTCGTAAACATAGCAATTTGAACCAAAAACTTGCGTCATTTTGTACTCTGAATTGATATCAAAAACCAAAAGACCTTCATCTTTTAAATTTTTATAACAATTATCAAAAAGTTTTTGTAGGTCTTTTGGATCTGTCACATAGTTTATAGAATCAAGCAGGATGACTATTAAGTCGTATTTACCAGGATTCTCAAACTCCACCATGTCATAGTAAATAAGATTGATATTATCATTATCGTATTTATTTGCAAATACATTAAGCATATCTGGTGATATATCTAAGGCATCAATATTTTCAAATTCATCAAAAAAATATTTTGTAAGCATCCCAGATCCTGCGGCAAGTTCTAGCATATTTTCTTTTTTAATTTTATATTCTTTTGCAAGCTTTAAGATATTGTCTGCGTAGCCCTCATAGTCTAAATCAAAACTTAATTTATCATATATATAAGAAAAATCTTCATACATTTTATATACCCCTACTTTCTAATATAGTCCTTGCACTTTTTAGAAATAAAATCTGCAAGGTATACTAATATTAAATAGCATAACATATACAAGGTAATTTCTGAATACTTAAAGAAACTCATAGCAAGCTTAAAGGCCATACCTAGGCCACCTGCTCCTACAAAACCAACAACTATTGTCGTTCTAATAGTAACTTCCCACCTGTATAAAATATAATTTATAAACTTTATACTGGTTTCTGGAAAAATTCCATAGAGTAAAGCTTGAGAGGTGCTAGCTCCGTTTAAACTTAGATTTTTTATAGGTCTTGGATCCATTTCTTCTATAACCTCTGAACAAAGTTTTGCTAAAACACCAAAGTTATGGAGGCCAAGTGCCAAGGCTCCTGCTGGTAAACCTGGTTTAAATATAAATACTAAAATCATAGCCCACATTAGCTCAGGAATAGCTCTTGTTACTAAAAATAAGAATCTTGCAATATAAAACATTATTTTTCCAAAAATATTATTTGATATTAGGCTTTCATTTCTTACATTTCTGGCAGAAAATACTACAAATATAAACATTAATATACTAGCAACACCCATGGCAATTATACTTAAAATGAGGGTATCAAAGCTTAATTTTAGGGCTTCTTTCCACTTAGACGGATCTTTAAAAGCTGGTAATTCTTCGCCTCTTCCTAGCAAACCATTCATAAAGTTTGTAAAATATTCTTTGTTTTTATCACTAAAAAGTTCGCTTATATTTGTATTATTATTTCTAAATAAGCTTATATAGGATAAGATAATCAATACTAAAAGAATGATAGCAGTAAATTTGACCCTATCCTTACTAGAGGAAGTCTTTCTTAAACTATTATTCCAAGCACTTATAATTAAAACTAGGGCTATTAGAAAGTAAATATATATCCAGACCCTAGTAAAATTCATATCTTGGAGGGCAAGTTGAATTTGAAAACCTAATCCACCAAGACCTACGAAACTTAAAACGGATGAGCTTCTTACAGCACATTCTAATCTATAGAGGGTGTAGCTTAGCATTTCTTTAAAAGCTAGGGGGAAATAAACATAAAAAAGCGCCTGCATATTGCTAGCCCCGCTTAGTTTGGCAGCTTCTACTGGTTTTAAATCTACTTCCATTATTAAGTCAGCATAAACTTTACCAAGGGCCCCCGCATACGGGATAGCAATGGCTATTACTGCTCCAAGTGGATTTAAACCAATTGCTGCAACAAATATCCATGCCCAGACTAATTCATGGATGGCTCTTAAAAATCCTAATATACCTCTAGCAATTTTCATCACTATTTTGTTTTTAAAAATAACTCCAGCAGCCAATACTCCTAGGATAAGGCCAAGAATAATTGCAAGAGAAATAGAAATTAAAGCATAGGATAAAGTTAGCCAAGTAGCATCTAAGGCTTTTATCAAAATCGGTCCAGATATATCAGGATGGACCATAGCCTTAAGCATGGATTTTAAAATTGGTATGCCTCCTGCATGGATAATACCTGCCGACCAATCTATGTAGGTTAATGATAATATAAAAATAATTAGTAATATAAATAATAACCTTAAGGGTCTGTTAGTAGATTTACTTCTCATACTAAGTCCTTTTTTATTTGGTAAAGATTTTTATAATCTACTTCCTTAATCTCGCTTACCTTTTTGTCAAAGACTATTTGCCCATCTCTTAAAGCAATAGCCCTATCAAAATATTCTTTTACAAGTTCTACTGAGTGAACACTAGCTAGCAAAGATTGGTTATTATCTTTGGCAAGATTAGTTAAAAGTTCTAATATTTCTTTACTACGGGCTGGGTCTAGGGATGAAACTGGCTCATCTGCTAAAATTAGTTTTGGATTTTGTACCATAAGTCTTGCTATGGCAACTCTTTGTTTTTCTCCACCTGATAGTAAAGAAACTTTTTGATTGGCTTTATCTTTTAAGCCTACCTTGGCTAAAGTTTCTAAAGCAAGGTCTTTTTCTTTTGTGTGAATTAAATTTACAAATGATTTACCAAATCCCCACTCGTTAAACCTACCTATCAAAACATTATTAATTACTGATAAAGAATCCACTAGGTCAAAGCTTTGGCGGATGATACCAACTTTTTTCGCCCTTAGTTTATTATTTTTTATTTGGTTGATATTTGTATTATCAACGATAATTTCACCATTATCTGGGCTTAATACATTAGTAATTAAATTTAAAATAGTAGACTTACCAGCCCCAGAAGGGCCAATAAGTGCTACTATTTCATTTGTTTTTATATTTAAATTTACATTACTAAGAATGACCTGTTCATCAAAACTTTTATTCAAATTTTTTATAGTAAGAATTGAGTTTTCCATTGATTAATTTAACATTCCTAATTGTTCTGCAACTTCTTTAATTAAGTCGTAGTTTTCGTTTTTAGTTTCGATAAATTCTTCTGTTGAAAGTAAGTCCATGATTTTGCTATCTTCTTTTTTCATATTTAAGATAGTATCTTTTACTTTTTGTGATGTTCCTTCACCAAATTTTTGGTCAATATCTTTATTTAAAGTCCAGTTGTAATCATAGAAGTCTGGAGTTCTATAAAACTCTTCTACTTTTGTTTCATCTACTAGACCTTCTTCTAAGGCTTTTTCCCAGTATTGAACATTTACTGCCCCTGTTTGGAAAGCTCCTGATTCTACAAGTTTATAAGTTTTATCATGAGAACCAGAATAATTTGGAGCACCATCAAAATCTTCATCAGGATTGATTCCAGCTTCTGTTAAGAAATATCTTGGCATTAGATGTCCTGATGTTGAGCTTTCTGATCCAAAGGTAAATGTTTTGCCCTTTAAATCTTCAAGACCATTTAGACCTAATCCTTTTTGTTCAATGAATACTGATTTAAATTCTTGGTCAGATGGTCTTTGAGCGAAGGCTTCTGCTTCTGGAACTTTATTTAAGGCTTGAGTTACAGTAAGTCCTCCAAACCAAGCTAGGTCGATCTCTCCCCTATCAAAAGCAGTAACTAATGATGCATAGTCTACTGTTGGAACAAATTCTACTGGTGTACCAATTTCATTTGATAAATACTGAGCAAAATCATCAAAAGCTTCTTCCATTTCAGCTTGGTCAAAGTCAGGAATGGCACCTATTTTAAAAACTTCACCATCAGTTGCTACTGTTTGTTCAGTAGTATCTTCTTCTACTTTAGCTTGCTCATCTGTATTTGCATTGTTTGAACAAGCTGTAAATATTAGAATAAAGCTAGCTAATAAGGGTAACAAATATTTTTTCATAAATATATCCTCCTCCATAATATTTATAATTTAATAATATATTAGGAAGAGGATTTAGTCAAATAAATATCAGTTTATTTTTATAGTTTAATTACTTTAAAAAAAGATTTATTTATCTTTTATTTCGTCTAGAGAAACTTTTGTTTTTCCTAGTAAATCTTCGTAGTTAGTAAGTTTCTCACGTTCTTCATTTACAACTGCTTCTGGAGCCTTGTTTACAAAATTTTCGTTATTTAACTTACCACTTGCTCTTTTGATTTCGCCTTCTAGTCTTTTTATCTCATCTTTTAGACGAGCACGTTCTTTTTCATAGTCCATTAGGTCATCTAAGCTCATTAGAACTGAAAACTCGTTAAATACTAGGTTTACTAAGTTTTCTTTTTCACCTTCAAATTCTTCTTTTAGGTAGATATCTACTTCATTTGAATTTGCTAGGTTTTTAAATTGTCCTTTTAAATTCTCTAATAGATTTTTGTACTCTTCATTTTCCGCAAGGATTATTAGATCTTGTTTGGTTTTTGCACCAACATTTAAGGTAGCTCTTTGGTTTCTAATAGCTGTAATCGCTTCTATTGCTGAGTTTACTGTAGCTTCTTCGCTTATAAATTCAAAGTCCTCATTAAATGTTGGCCATTCTTCTACTATAAGCATATCATCTTTATTTGGTAGAGCTGAATAAATTTCTTCTGTTATAAATGGCATAAATGGATGAAGTAAAGCTATCATTTTGTTTAGTACATAAAGTAGAACTTTTTTAACATCTGCTTTTGCTGCTTCATCATCACTATTTAATCTTAGTTTAGCAAATTCTATATACCAGTCACAGTATTCTTCCCAGATAAAGTCTTCTATTCTACTAGCAGCAAGACCGATTTCATATTTTTCAAGGTTTTTTGTTACTTCTTCTATAACATTATTTAGACGTTTTAAAATCCACTTATCTTCTAGGGCAAGATTTTCTACTTTAGAGAAGTCTAGGTCATCTCCTTGATCGATATTCATTAATACAAAACGAGTTGCATTCCATAATTTATTGGCAAAATTACGGCTAGCTATGATTCTTTTTTCATCATAACGCATATCATTGCCCGGACTATTTCCAGTAATAAGGGTAAATCTTAGAGCATCTGCTCCGTATTCGTTTACAACATCTATTGGATCAACACCATTTCCTAGAGACTTACTCATTTTTCTACCTTGTGGGTCACGGATAAGACCTGTAAATAATACATGATCAAATGGAACTTCTCCTGTTGTATATAAAGAAGCAAATACCATTCTAATAACCCAGAAGAATATAATGTCATATCCTGTTACTAAAATATCTGTTGGGAAGAAGTAATCTAATCTATCATTTTCTATAGGCCAACCAAGTGTTGCAAATGGCCAAAGAGCTGATGAGAACCATGTATCAAGGGTATCTTCTTCTTGGGTAACATGAACTCCATTTAGCATACCATTTTCATCTGGTTCTTCTTCTGAAACTATGATTTCTCCATCATCAGTGTAGAATACTGGGAGTCTATGTCCCCACCAAAGCTGACGGGAAATTGTCCAGTCTCTAATATTATTTAGCCAGTTCATGTAAGTTTTACCTAGAGAATCTGGTATCAATTTTAATTCTCCATTTTCATAAACTTCAGCTGCCATTTTTGCAAGCTCATCCATTTTAACAAACCATTGCTTAGAAACAAGTGGCTCTATAACAACTTTTGTTCTTTCACTGTAGCCTACTGCATGGGTTAAAATTTCAGTTTTTACTAGGTAGCCTTCATCTTCTAATTGTTTAACTAAAAGTTTGCGAGCTTCGTATCTATCAAGGCCAGAATACTTTCCATAATCATCTGTAATATGTCCTTTTGTATCAATTACAATACATTGACCAAGATCGTGGCGTTCTCCAACTTCAAAGTCATTTGGGTCATGGCTTGGTGTTATTTTTACACAACCTGTACCATATTCCATATCTACATAGCTATCTTCAATTAGTGGGATCTTTCTACCTACTATTGGTAAAATTAAATTTTTTCCAATTTTATCTTTAAATCTAGGATCTTCTGGATTTACTGCAACTGCAAGGTCACCAAACATGGTTTCTGGACGGGTTGTTGCTATTGTGATGTACTCGTCACTATCTTCAAAGAAATATTTGATATACCAAAGATTGCCCTCTTTTTCTACGTGGTAAACCTCTGCATCTGAGATTGCTGTTTCAGCTTCTGGATCCCAGTTTACGATTCTATTTCCTTGGTAGATTAAGCCATCATCATACATTTTCTTGAAAACTTTTTTTACTGCACGAGTTAGGTTTTCATCCATAGTAAAGCTATCATAGTCCCAATCGCAAGAAACACCAATAGTTCTTAATTGTCTTTTGATAGTACCGCCGTATTCTTCTGTCCATGCCCAAGCTTCTTCTAAAAACTTTTCGCGGCCTAATTCTTTTTTTGTATGGCCTTCGCTGCGGATTTTGCCAACTACTTTTGCTTCTGTAGAAATAGATGCATGGTCTGTTCCTGGTATCCAGAGCGCTTCAAAACCAGCCATTCTTTTATAACGAATTACTATATCTTGGATAGTGTTATTTAGGGCATGACCTAAGTGTAGTTGTCCAGTAACATTTGGAGGTGGCATCACTATTGTAAATGGTTTTTTATCTTTATTTACATCAGCTTTAAAGTATCCGCCATCTTCCCATTTTTTATAGATTTCTTTTTCAAATCCACTCGGATTATATTTTGTTTCCATTATTTCTCCTTTAAAATTCATTAAAAAAGGTGGCAAGGCCATAGCTCTAGGACGAGTTATCGCGTTACCACCTAAATTCCTTTTGTAATTAAAAGACTCTTATCGTACTTATGCGTACCACATTGAAATATACATAAAAGCAACCTTCAAAAGCTTGTGACTAAAGATTTACACCAACCATCTTCTCTCTTAAAGTACTCACAGTTTACTCCTCTTTTATTATTTCATATTTAATTCTTTTATTATTATATTACCATAAATAATTTTGTCAAAAACATACTTTATAACTAAATTTTGATAAAATTCTTTTGTGAAAATATTTTCATATTTACAATTTAGTGTTATAATATCTTTAGGGTTAAAGGAGGATAATTATATGGATTTATTTGTGTACATTATATCGGATACAGACGGAGTAGGTATGGCAAGGTTGGCTTATAATACTATGGAAAAATTTGAAGTTGAATATAAAGAGAAAACCTTTACCAATGTGAAAACAAAAGATAACCTATCCTCTATATTTGATGTAGTAAAAGAAGATATAGGTTCAAAGATAATTTTCAATTCTCTAAATGACCCAGAGCACAATAAGTTTCTTAATGAACTTAGCAAAAACGAAGATATCTTAACTATCGATTATACCAGCTATTCCTTAAATAAAATTAGTAAATTTTTGGGATTGGAGCCTATGAATGGCTTAGCTGATGATGATTATAAGATAGTTCATCATTATAAGAGACTGGATGCTTTGGATTTTGCTATAAAATATGATGATGGCAGAGATTTTAAGGGACTAAAATATTGTGATATATGTATTATAGGAGTTTCAAGATCTTCCAAAACCCCACTATCAGTGTATCTAGCCAGCATAGGCTATAAGGTTATAAATGTACCAATTTTACTAGAATCTAGAGTTCCACGTGAACTTTTTGAAATTGATTCTAAAAAAATATTTGGTCTCACTTTAGATAAATATAGACTGCAAAAAATTAGGCAAGAGCGACTTAAGTCTATAAATCTGTCATCTGACTCAAATTATTCTGATTTAGACCGTATTGAAAAAGAAATTGCCTATGCCAACGAGCTAATGGAAGACCTAGATTGTCAAATCATAGATGTTACTTATAAATCTATTGAGGAAATATCAGAATACATAATCAGTAGCATTGAAAATGTAAATTAGGAAGGGGAAAAACATGAGCGAAAAATATGTTTATGGTTTTAATGAAGGCAACAAAGAAATGAAAGCCCTTTTAGGTGGTAAAGGTGCAAACCTTGCAGAAATGACAACTATGGGAATTTCTGTTCCTTATGGTTTTACTGTAACCACCGAGGCATGTACAAGATTTTATAAAGAAGACCAAAAGCTATGGGATGATTTAAATAAAGAAGTTTCTGAACATATCAAAGGCCTTGAAGAAGCCAGCGGAAAGACATTTGGTTCTACAGAAGATCCGCTGTTAGTATCAGTTAGATCTGGTGCACCTATATCCATGCCAGGTATGATGGATACTATTTTAAACCTAGGTTTAAATGATGATGCAGTTATAGGTTTAGCTAAAAAAACAGAAAATGAAAGATTTGCCTATGACTCTTACAGAAGATTTATCCAAATGTTTGCAGATGTGGCTATGGGTCTTGATAAAAATAATTTTGAAAGATTACTAACTGCTAAAAAAAATGATAAAGGCGTAGATCTTGATACCGAGCTTAATGCAGAAGACTTAAAAGAATTAGTAGATGAATATAAGGAAAAATACAAAGAATTAAAGGGCGAAGACTTCCCACAAGATCCTCGTGAACAACTTGACCTTGCTATTTCTGCAGTATTTAAATCATGGGGCAATGACCGTGCTATCCTTTATAGAAGGCTAAATGATATTGACGATGCTATGGGAACAGCAGTAAATGTTCAGTCCATGGTTTTTGGTAACATGGGAGATAATTCAGGAACAGGTGTAGCATTTTCAAGAAACCCAGCTACTGGTGAAAATAAACTATTTGGAGAATATCTAATCAATGCTCAAGGTGAAGACGTAGTAGCAGGTGTTAGAACTCCACAAGAAATAGCTACCTTAAAAGAAGCTATGCCAGAAGTTTATGAAGAATTTGCAAGTACAGCAAAAAAATTAGAAGAGCATTACCAAGACATGCAAGATATGGAGTTTACTATCCAAGAAGGAAAATTATTCCTCCTTCAAACAAGAAATGGTAAAAGAACTGCTCATGCTGCCGTAAAAGCTGCAGTAGATATGGTAGAAGAAGGCCTAATTGATAAAAAACAAGCAGTACTTAGAGTAAATCCAAAAGACTTAGACGGCTTACTCCACCCTACCTTTACAGAGAAAGCTAAAAAAGAAAATGAAGCAGTTGCCAAAGGACTTGCAGCTTCTCCAGGAGCAGCTGTTGGTAAAATTGCCTTTACTGCCAAAGATGCAGCACTAAGAGCAACAAATGGTGAAGATATAATCTTAGTTCGTGAAGAGACTTCTCCAGAAGATTTAGAAGGAATGGTAAAAGCAAATGGTATCCTAACTGCCCGTGGTGGAATGACAAGCCATGCTGCAGTAGTTGCTCGTGGTATGGGTAAATGCTGTGTATCTGGTGCAAGCGAAGTCCATGTAGATGAAGATGAAGGAACCATGAGAATTGGCGATAAAGTTTATACAAAAGATGATACAATTTCTTTAAATGGATCTACTGGTGAAATATTTATAGGAACTCTTGAAACTCAATCCCCACAACTAGAAGGAAACTTCGGAACCTTTATGCAATGGGTTGATGAGTTTAGAGATATGAAAATAAGAACAAATGCTGATACACCAAGAGATGTAGAGCAAGCTCTAGAATTTGGTGCAGAAGGAATCGGCCTTTGCCGTACAGAACACATGTTCTTTAAAGAAGATAGAATCTTCCAAGTGCGTAAGATGATTTTAGCAAATGACCTTGAAACAAGAAAATCTGCCCTAGATAAAATCTTACCTATGCAAGAAGATGACTTCTATCAAATCTACTCACTTATGGGTGATAGACCAGTAACTGTTAGACTTCTCGATCCACCACTTCACGAATTTTTACCAAGAGGTGAAGCAGAAATTAAAGATTTAGCTGTGGATCTTGGCATAGAACCAGCAAGAGTAAGAGAAAGAATTACAGAACTAGAAGAAGTAAACCCAATGCTTGGTTTTAGAGGGTTAAGACTTGGTGTAAAATATCCAGAAATTTCTCGCATGCAAGCTAGAGCAATTATCCAAGCTGCTATCCACTGCCATGAAGAAGGCAATGAAGTGGTGCCAGAAATAATGATTCCTTTATCAAGTGATGTAAAAGAATTAAAATATGTAATAGATGAAGTTAATGACGAAATCAAACAAGTATTTAAAGAAAAAGGAAAAGAAATCAAATACTTAGTTGGCACAATGATTGAAATTCCAAGAGCTGCTATTACAGCTGATGAAATTGCTGAAATTACAGATTTCTTTAGCTTTGGTACAAATGACCTTACACAAATGACCTTTGGTTTATCAAGAGATGATGCTGGTAAGTTCTTACCACTCTATCTAGAAAAAGATATATTTGCCAAAGATCCTTTCCAAGTATTAGACCAAAAAGGTGTAGGATTTTTAGTTGAAACAGCTGTAGAAAAAGGAAAATCAGCTAATAATGACTTACACCTAGGTATATGTGGTGAACACGGTGGAGAACCATCAACTGTAAAATACTTATACAATGTAGGTTTAGACTATGCTTCATGCTCACCATTTAGAGTTCCAATTGCAAAACTAGCTGCTGCCCAAGCTGCTATAGAAAAACAAGATAAATAATACAAATTAAAAAGACCTAGGTTTATATCTCTCCTAGGTCTTTTTTGTATTATTTAGATCCCTGTAACTCTTCTTTTGCATGGACTAATTGGGTTATAAAATCATTGTAAGGGGTTAATATATTATGATTTTTCTCTTTTTAACTACAGCTGGTTGTTTCATGACAGTTAATCCAAAATTATTTGCAACTAAAAATTCGGTCATAAGTGGAGTAAAAAATTGAAACACTTGAACAATTCTTAAAAACTCAATTGCAAATGTAGAATCTGAAAATATTTTTAAAATAACTGCTAAAAAAGCGTTTGGTATAAGAGCAATTACTATAATTTGAAAAATTAAAAATAATCCCTAGAATTGCAGTTCTAGGGATTAATTGTTAGATTAAATTATTTTCTTCTAACCAAATTTCTACATCTGTTCCTTTTGCTTTATCTTTTATACCTTTAGCTACTAGTTTTGGAACTGGTAGATTTGGTTTTTCATAATCATTTAAAGCACTTATAGCATTCATTATATATCTAATATCGTATCTTGAAGCGTATACTTCTGGTATTCCTTTTTCTACTCCACATAAGGCATAGACAGCTTCCATAGCAGTTCTACCTGAGTATTCTGTGGTAAAGACTGTATCTCTACCTGGTCTGTCTAAAGTTTCTGCAAATTGTCCTAAGAAGGCAAAGTTTTTAGCTCCTTTTGGAACTACATATGGTCTATCACCAAACTCACGTGGTTCAAAGTGACTTGTGATGTATGGCATCATTACTGGAATTGCAGAACAATCTTGAGCTAGTCTGTCAATTTCTGATATAGGTACCCCTATATGGTATAACCATTCTTTTGTTATTTCTTTACCTGTACAATCTCTCATAGGTTTGTCTATATAGTTACCTTTTTTATCTGAGAATAGTCCATATACCCAAACACATACATCCTCTTCTGGTTGACCTACGTATTGAGGTTGTCTATTTATTGTCCAACTCATTAACCAATTTGAGTCATGAACGGTTACTATACCCCCTGTTACAGTTTTACCTGTATATGGACTTCTTTGGGTAATTTTTTCTATATAATCAATTACTTCTCCACCATGGACTGTGACTGTACATGATTCCCAATTTGTTCTTTCTACATCTGAACAGAATTTATCTGGATGACCAAATTCGTCAGATTTTAAAGCTATATTTCTCCATAATTCCCAACTACCACCAAGATCAGCAGTTAGAGTTGCTGGTGTATTATCATCTCCATAGCTTGTGGATTCTGTCATAGAACCATTAGTAATAAATACTAAATCATTTTCGGATAAATCAATAGATTTATCTTCGCCCTTACTGTTTTCCATTACTAATTTAGTAGCAACTTTTTTCTCATCTGTTATATCAAAATCAACATCTTTTACAGTTACACCATATTCGAATTTTGCACCTTGGTCTTTTAACCATTTTACAATTGGTTTTACTATTGATTCGTATTGGTCATATTGTGTAAATTGTAGAGCTGATAAATCTGGTAGACCTCCAACGTGGTGGATAAATCTGTTTAAGTATAATTTCATTTCTAAAGCAGAGTTCCAGTTTTGGAAGGCAAACATAGATCTCCATAAGGTCCAGAAGTCACTTTTTAAGGTTTCTTCGCTAAATACTTCATCAATTTGTTTATTTACTAATTGATCATCAGCTGTAATAGTTAAATCTATTATTTCTTTTAAAGCTTTATCACTAAGATTGAATTTACCATTGTCATATCTTTGACCATTTTTATGAATGATACGACATTTACTGTAGTTAGGGTCATCTAAGTTTGTATAAAAGAAATGGTCTAGTATTGATTGATCAGGGTCTTCAGCTGATGGAACTGCACTATATAAGTCCCAAAGAATCTCAAAATGGTGACCCATTTCTCTACCACCACGCGCTACATAGCCATGGTACTCATCTTTATAATCACCATCTAAACTACCACCTGGCAGTTCAAGTTGTTCTAAAAATGTAATATTTTCTGGGTTCATATGAGCATCTTTTACTAGAAATCCACCAGCAGATAAGGCAGCAAGGCCTGTTCCTATTATATATGCCTTTTTATCGTCTATATCTTTAGGTTTTCTAGCATTGACAAGAGAATGGTAGTTACCATTTACAAAATGAACTCTATCATCATAACTTTTTTTATTCATTATTACTCTCCTTTATGATAAGACAAATTTTTTAGCTGGTATATTATATCAGTTAAAATATCTAAAATATCTTATATTTTTATATTACCCCCAAAACTATTTACTAATCATTTATATTTTTTTAGCATTATAATAATTTTATAAAAAAATATTTACATAAGTTCATTTATAATTTAATTAATGTTAATTATAATTGATTTTCAGTCAAAAAAACCAGCAGTAACTGCTGGTAATTTTAAATATGCTTTCTTATTAAATTTATAGTTAGCTCATCCTCTACTAGTTTGATATCTGCTTAATCTATTAGATATCCGATTACCTTAAGCTCATCCTCACTATCAGAGTCGAGTAAGTCATCATAATAATCATCGTAGGCAAATATTCTAGGATAATCTAGGTCTTCTTTTAATTTGTTTATATTTATAGATTCAGCATCTACCTTGCCTCTTATGCTTATACTAGTAGCCTTATCGTCAATATTTATACTTGCATTTATATTTTTAAATGTATGGATTACAAAGTACTCTATTAGAACATTTAAAATTTTTCTAGCCTTATCTCTTTCTCTAAACACGTTTTCGCCTTTCCATAAAATCCTTATATAGGGGTACCAAAACTGCAGCTACTATACCACCCGCTAGGCCGTTGTTATATAAATTGATTCCACCATGGATCAAGCCTGTATTTGTAGCTACTGCTTTGTGGGAAAAACCTGCAAAAACACCTGCTAAAAATCCAAATTCACCTGCTATGGGAGCTAGGGTAGTAGAAAATAACCATCGTGAAATTTTACAAAAGATGAAGACACAGGGATAATTGCTAATCCAATTATAATACCAGCTATAAATCCAAGCAATAATCCCACTGGTAAAGAAAAGTCTAAACCAAAGACTAATAAACTAATTAAGGGACTTATACCAGTTACAAAACACATGATATGCATAAAATTTGATATAGGATATTTTTTTATTTTTGTATATAAATAAACCCCTATCATTAAAGGTAAAGAGTTTAAAATATTTTTACCAAAAAAACTAAAACCTATTATGTTAAAAATACCAGCAACCAAGGCCCCGGTCATTAATGCACTACTTTTTTCAGCTAAAAAAAGAGAAATTAAAAGCATAAAGCCAGCATTTACAAAGCTAGCTCCTAGTCCCCCTATTTCCATATAATCTGATACTAGAATACTAGGAGATGTAACTATATTAATAATTCCTCGGTAGATATCAGTTACAGAATCTAGACTTAGGCCAAATATAATGAGGATTAGGCTAAAAATATAAAAGTCTCTATACTTAATCTGACTTAATTTCTTCATTTTATACTTTTACCGCTTTACTTCTTAATTTAAAGTCATCTAGAGATATCTTATATATACTTGTCATATCTAAGCTTCTTTCAATAGGTATATTAAAGTAATCCATCTTATCTGGTGTATATTTTTGGCAGATAGCTCGCATGGCCTCGACCTTTTCTTCATTTTCTAAAACTAATTCAGCATGACCATTTACAATTACAGACTCAAAGCTTGTTGTAAAAACTGTATTTACAAACTTACCGTGTTTATCTGGGTCTGCCACCATTTCTTTTATTTGATCTTTATTATATAAGTCTGGTACCTCTACTTTTCCGACCACGCTGATACTAACCCTAGGATTAGCATTTAAAAATTCAATCTTTTTGCCATTTTTACCTGTATGAAAGTAAAGGTTATTATCTACCCTTGCTATTGACATAGGTATGCCGTAAGCTTCATTGTTTTTTGCCATAGAAACTACACCATATTGGGCCTTGTCAAGTATTTCATAAGCCCTTTCCTTTTTATTTATCATATACTCTCCTAAAAATCTTTGTATACTACAATTATTTATCTAATTATAAATTATAAATAATTTATTGACAATGAAAACGTATTTTTATATTAGCTATTTTACTTGTGGCTTATATTAAATTTTTGTAAAAATACATGAACGGATCGAAAAAATACTGATATGTTTACTGTAGACATAATACTAGTTCTAATTAGTTTAATATTTACCAAAAAGGAGCTGATATGGATAAGGGTGATTTATGTACTTGTCTTGGAGAATGTTTATTTGTTCTATCATCATTTTTGGAAAATAATGTTAATTTTGAAGAAATGAATACTTATAAGTTAGGGTTGCCGTAAGGTAAGATGGAATGGTCGAATATATTCCTTGGACTCCTAAATATAGTAATTATAAAGTAAATGAAAATGATATTAACAAACCTTGTGAGCCTTAGGCTTTATGGAATTATCCTGAGGCTGACTTTATTTATTTTTGCTGGTTATGTAAAATGTTTTTCTTCTAAATAAAAAATAAGTCTACAATAGACTTATTTTTTATTTCCCGCCATTCTCTCTTTACCCCAGTAGAATAAAGCAATAGTTCCTGGTCCTATATGGCTACCAACGGTAGGTCCGATATTAAATATTTCTACTTCCCCATCTATATTTGGGAAGGCTTCTTCTATCATTTCTTTAGCCTCATTGGATAAATCCATATTATCAGCTGTAGAAATAAATACTTTGTCGTTATAGTCTGATCCTCCAATAGCATTTGCCTGCATTTTTTCTAAAATAGTTTTAAGAAGCTTTTTGCGAGTTCTAATCTTACCTGTAACTATCATGTGACCATCATCATTGACTTCTATTAATGGGCAAATGTGAAGTACTCCACCAATACTTGCAGCAGTTTTTGATATCCTACCTCCACGAGCTACATATTCTAGATTTTCGTTACTAGTGTAGTTTATAACGTGAAGTTTATTCTCCTCTGCCCACGTGTAAAGCTCTTCTATACCCATGCCATCTTTTTTAAGGTTAGCAAGTTTTGTGACTAAAAGCCCTACACCCGCTGATGCCATTTTGGAATCTACCGGGTAAATTTTTCTATCTGGATAATCTTCTTTTAAAATATTTATAGCTTCTAATAGTGATTCATACTGACTAGACATACCTGTTGATAGGCAAATGTGTACTACATCATTGCCTTTATCTAGTAATGGTTTTAAATATTCTAAATATTCTCCAGTGTTTATTCTGGAAGTTGAAGGTGCTGCTCCCTGTCTCATATTGTCATAGAAAGTTTTCATATCTAGTGATTGGCCAAAATCATCTAAATAATTTTCACCATTTAATTCATAATTTGCATTTATCACACTAACATCAAGTTGCTTTACGTATTCTACTGATAAGTCCATAGTGGATTCACAGCTTAATATGTAATCAGTCATACATCCCCCTTTTAGGAATTTTTTAATAATATTTATTTTAACATAAATGTATTATAAGTCTATATACATCTCTACCTAATTAGGCTTATACCCTTATTTATAAATTGTTAATAATTTCTGCGCTTACTATATTTTTATTAAATGAAACATTATATAAATCTAATATGAAGTATGGCTCATCAATAGTTACATTAGGATAAAACTTTCCTTTAGAAATAGAGACTCCATCCAAATAAATCGAAAAATCGTCCTTACATTCACCTATTACCACGTATTGAACTATAGGGTAAATAATATTACCCTTATCATTTATATAAGGATATCCTAAATCAAAGGGTTTTTGAATATTAATATTTCTTTCATTAAGATAGTTATAAAGATCCGGATAATTGTTTATTACATTTTGATAATAAAACAAGCACATTTCACAATCGCATAAGTCATTATAGTTTTTATAAAATTCTTTGGTTTTTAAATAATCTATATTCATAATTCTTCCTTAATAATATTAGTCTTATCATCGGTTATATTATCATTTTTATTTAAGCTATTCAATTTTTAAAATAATTAATGTATAATTAATTTATAAGAAACTTTTAGGAGGAATTATGAAATTAAACAAAGTTTTTTCGTTAGGAATGACTCTAGCAACTGCTTTTGCATTTACTGCATGTGGAAACAATGGTGCTGAAGATACAGCTAGCACAAATGATACTGCAAGTACTGAAACTACAGATGCAAATACTTCATTTGATAAACTAACTGTACAGTTTGTACCATCTCGTGACCCAGATGAAATTATTACAGTTACTGAACCTTTAAAAGCTATGTTAAAAGATGAACTAGCAAAAGAAGGTTACGATGTAGAGGATGTAGATATATCTGTGGGTACATCTTATGAAGCCACAGGAGAGGCAATGAGCGCTGGCACTGTTGATGTAGGATTTATCCCTGGTGGAACTTATGTAACTTATGATGATGGTGTAGACGTTATCTTAACAGCTACTCGTGATGGACTTTCTGTAGACTCAGATGATCCTAAAGAATGGAATGATAAAGCTCCAATTGAAAATATAGATGAACAAGTAACATTTTATAGAGCCTTAGTACTAGCTGGCCCTTCTGAAAAAGGAAAAGCATTAGCAGAAAAAGTAAATAACGGCGAAGAATTAACTTGGGAAGAACTTAACGAGTTAAACTGGGCAATTATGGGACCTACTTCATCAGCAGGATACCTTTACCCATCACTTTGGATGAAAGATAAATTTGACCATACTATTTCTGACTTATCAAATGCTGTTCAAGCAGACTCATACGCTTCTTCATTCTCAAGACTTGCAACAGGTCAAGTTGATGCACTTGTAACTTATGCTGATGCAAGACTAGACTATGCTGAACAATGGCAAGGTGAATTTGGTGGAGCAAATGATATTTTCGATGATGTACAAGTAATCGGTGTAACAGATAAAATCATGAACGATACTATTTCTGTTTCAAAATCAAGCGAAAAAATGACACCAGAATTTATTGAAGCTTTACAAAATGCCTTTATTAACATTGGTAAAACCGATGAAGGTAAAGAAGTAATTGCTATTTATACCCACAAAGGTTATGAAAAAGCAAATCCAGCTGACTATGATGCTGAACGTGAAGCTCAAAAATTAGCAAGAGATGCCAACTAATAAATATAAATAAAAGAAAATATAGACCTATGCCCTAAAGGCTTTAGGTCTTATTTTTTAGTAAATAAGGAATTATTAATGATAGAATTTAAAAATGTTTCAAAAACCTATGATGGTGGTTTCCTAGCCCTAAAAGATATCAATCTAACCATTCCTGATGGAGAATTTGTATCTATAATTGGTTCTTCAGGAGCTGGAAAATCGACTCTTATTCGAACTATAAATAAAATGCACGATATATCTAGTGGACAACTGATGGTATATGGGAAGGATGTATCAAAATTAAAGGGGCAAAATCTTAGAGACTACCGCCGTACAATTGGTATGGTTTTTCAAGGTTTTAACCTTGTAGAAAGAACTACAGCTCAAAAAAATGTACTTTCTACATTTGTACCTGACCTAAACTTTTTTCAAAAACTATTTGGTATTTATACTAAAGATATGAAAAGAAAGTCACTAGAAGCTCTAGATAGTGTCGATATCCTAGATAAGGCCTACTCACGTACTGATGCCCTATCTGGTGGACAAAAACAAAGAGTAGCACTTGCTCGTACCATTGTCCAAGATCCAAAAATAATTTTAGCTGATGAACCTATCGCAAGCCTAGACCCTGTTTCTAGCCGCCAAGTTATGAATTACTTTAAAATGCTAAATAAAGAATATGGCATAACAGTAATAATTAATATCCATGATGTAGAAACAGCTTTAGAGTATTCTGATAGAATCCTTGGTATCAAAAAAGGTGAGCTTGCTTTCGATGGTAAACCATCTGAAGTAAATCAAGCTGTAATCAAAAATATCTACGGCCAAGATCCAAAAGATATTGTGGTGGAGTAAAATATGGCTAATATTTTTAAAGCAAAAACTATAACCCTTTCAAACGGAAAAGTAGTTGAAGAGAAAAAATCAAATACTTTATTAATTTCTATATTACTTCTTGCTTTTTTAATCCTAGCTTTAAGGGTAACAGGTTATGATTCAAAAGTACTTGCAAGAAATGGCCATAATTTATTAGTAATTTTAAAAGACTTATTTAATCCTGACTGGGACTACCTACCAAAGGTTATAGGACCAACAATTGATACAATCAAAATGTCTTTATTTGGATCATTTTTAGGGGCTCTCTTATCTCTACCAGCCGCTTTTTTAGCTGCATCAAATATGGTAAATAATAAATTGGTAAACTGGATATTTAAATTATTATTTACTATACTACGAACCCTGCCTACACTAGTAATAGCATTAATTGCAACTTATGTTTTTGGCCTAGGAACCTTAGCTGGTACCTTTGCAATCTTTGTATTTTCCTTTGCCTATGTAGGAAAACTAATGTATGAAGAAATAGAAACTCAAAATCTAGGAGCCTATGAGGCTATGATTTCTTTGGGTTATACAAAAGCTATGGCATTTTTTAAAGGAATTATCCCATCAATTATGCCCACATACCTTTCTACAGCCCTTTTTAACTTTGAAGGAAATGTACGCTATGCATCTATTTTAGGTTATGTGGGAGCTGGTGGCCTTGGCCTTTTAATTAATGAGAACATCGGTTGGCGTGATTATAACAGAGTAGGTACTATCTTATTTGCTCTTGTAATTACTGTTTTTGTTATAGAGCTTATTTCTAGAACAATTAGAAAGAAACTATCTTAGGAGGAAATTATGGATCAAAAAATAGAAAAAGTTTTAAATAGCGAACCAAATTATAGGCTTGTTCGTACTATCCTAACAATTTTAACCATAGCCCTCCTATTTTGGTCATCAGAAGTTATGGACTTTTCAAAAATGGATTCCCAAGGGTCTGGCATTGTAAAATCAATCTTAGGCGGAATTGTTCGTCCAGACATGGCCCTACTAACAGATTTTTCTAAGGGAAGTCTTTGGTATTTGATTTTTGAAACTATTTGTATAGCATTTGTAGGAACATTAATTGGGGCAATAATTTCATTACCCTTAGCATTTTTATCATCTGCTAATATAGTTCCACGACTAATTGCAGAAATATTTAAATTGTTAATTCTTTTAATAAGAACAATTCCTGCTATCGTATATGGTCTTATGTTTATAAGAGTAACTGGCCCTGGACCTTTTGCAGGGGTAATGACTATGACATTTACATCTATTGGTATGCTTACAAAGCTATTTCAAGAAACTATAGCAAATATAGATACAGACATTCTAGAAGCTTTTGAATCACTGGGAATAAATACTTGGGGCAAAATAAGATTTGGAATACTTCCACAATTATTTGCAAGTTTTCTATCAACTATTATCTATAGGTTTGATATGAATATACGTGATGCTACAACCCTAGGTTTAGTAGGTGCTGGTGGTATCGGCGCGCCACTAATTTTTGCAATCAACGCTTATAGGTGGAATGAAGTTGGAGTCATCCTACTTTCACTAATGATTTTAGTTTTAGTGGTAGAGCTTTTATCAACTAGGATTCGTAAGAAACTTGCCTATGGCATTTAGGAGATTTTATGAAAGTTACTATTTTAGAAACAAGCGATATTCACGCTTATATTTCACAAAAATCCTTTAGTAATCCAAACAAAGACGAACTATTTTCCCTATCAAAGGCTAAAACTTATATAGATAAGGTTAGAAATGAAAATGAACATGTAATCTACATTGATAACGGGGATAGCATCCAAGGATCTCCCCTAGCAAGCTTCTATAAAGAAAATAATGATTTAAGTAATCTGGTAAATACTTATAATTTATTAAAAGCAGATGCAATAGTTCTAGGTAACCATGACTTTAACTACGGGCAGGAATATCTAAAGTCATATATAGATAAGTTAAATACTGATGTTTTATCTGCAAATACTATTAGAGAGAATGATTATCTAGATATAAAACCTTATATTACAAAAAATATTGGAAATATAAAAGTAGGTATCTTAGGGCTTACTACCCAATATGTCCCTCACTGGGAAAAACCTAGAAATATTAAAGGTCTAAGCTTTAAATCAGCCTTAGAAACTGCAAAGTATTACCTGCCAATCCTAAGAAATGATGAAAATTGTGACCTCATAATAGTTTCCTACCATGGTGGATTTGCCAAGGATATAGAAATAGGTCGCGACCTTACTCCTCAAACTGGAGAAAATGAAGGATACGAAATACTATTTTCAGGCTTAGATTTTGATATATTTTTAACTGGTCATACTCATAAAGAAATAGCTGGGATATATAATGATATTGCAGTAGCCCAACCAGGTTTTGCTGGAGCAAAAGTTGCAGAAATTACTGTAGATATAGACGAAAATAGTAATATTATCAATAAACAAGTTAATTTAATTGATTTAGCTGAAATTGATGCTGATAAAGATATAGAAAAATTAATCGAAGACGATATGGTTGGTGTAAATAAATACCTTGATCAAAAATGTGGTCAAATATCTCCAGGTGCCCTTATTGATTCTGTAACGATAGCTCAAGTTTCAGGCCATCCTTACATTGATTTAATAAACCAAATTCAAATGCAATATACAGATTGTGATATAGCTGGAGTTGCTATATATTCAAAAGATGCTAAAGGCATTCCAACAAGCGTAACTATGAGAGATATAATTACTAATTATAGGTTTAATAATACCTTAATGAAGGTGGAAGTAACTGGAAAAGAATTTAAGGAAATATTAGAACATAATGCCAATTATTTTATGCTGGATGAAAATTATAAGCTAGTTCAAAACCCAGAGCATTTTATCTATAACTATGATATATATTCAGGAGTAGACTACACCTTTGATTACACTAAGAAAAAAGGAGAGAGACTAGTAAAAGCTATCTATAAAGGTCATGAAATAAGTGATGATGAAAAAATTGTCTTTGCTACCAATAACTACCGAGCTATTGGTGGTGGAGATTTTCCAGTCTTAGACGGATCACAGATAGTTTGGGAATCCTCACAGGAAACTCCACAGCTTATTTTTGATTATATAGCTGATAAGAAAATTGTAGAGATAGAAGATTTTCCGACTATAAATGTAATTGGATATAAGCAATTAAACATTTAAAAAGACTGCATTAATAGCAGTCTTTTATTTTTCTAAATTTATAAATCCTTTTTAAAACAAATTATCCTATTAGCTTCTTCAAAGCCTAAAGCCAAATGGAAGGCTAGACTAATATTATTTCCCAATTCGCAATCACTGGCAAATTCTTTGCATCCTAAATCCTTTGCCCAATTTTCACAAGTCTTTACTAATTCTTTGGCAAAGTTTTGCTTACGGAATCTTTCCTTAACATATATTCCTTCTAAATATCCTACAGGAGAAGTCTCTGTACCCTCAACATAATCATATCTTAAACTTGCATTTGCAAAAGCAATTGGCTTATCGTCTATATACTTTATAAAGCAAACACTGTTAGGATCATCTGCTATATCTATAAATTCATTAGTTAGCTCATCAATAGAATCATTATCCCAAACCTTACTAGCCATCTTTGCTAAGATTATGGAATCTTTTTTATCAGCTTTTTTTATTATACCATTCATATTTTCCTCTATTATGATTTAGCTATGCTTTAATATTTATTAAAGTATCTAAAGCAAGTTTTAGAGCATATTCAATCGAATCCCCTCCAAATCCTCTAGGATCATATTTTTCTACATCTGATAGAGAATCTGCTGTAAATAAGATTTGTCCCCGTAAGGCATCTCTAAATTCTGCAACTGCTGCAAGAGCTGAGCACTCCATTTCTACTACCTTGCATCCTTCATCCACTCTATACCTAACCATATCAGTAGTTTCTCTATAAAAACCATCAGTAGTCCATGTCATAACTTCTTCATATTTTAAGTTATGTTCAGTTAAAGTTTTTTCAATAGCTTCTAAAGCTAGTGGATTTATATTTACAAAACGGGATGGTGGCAGGTAATGATAGCTTGCACCCTCATCTCTTAAAGCTTTATAAGGAACTAAAAAAGTATTTTCAGCTATGTCAACTAGACTGCCACATGATCCTGTTGTTATTATTTGCTTGCAACCATAAGATATTAACCAATCTAAGATTTGGGCAGAAGCTGCTGCACCTACTGGTGCCTGAACTAAACAAACTTCCTCTCCCTTATACTCTATAATATATATAGGATATATTTTAGTTATAGAATTAAATGTAGTTAATATTCTAGCATTATAGTTTTCTGCTAATTTATCCAAAGCTTCACCTAAAAAAGTAAATAAACATTTACTAGGAAGTTCTATTTCAAGATTTGCGTGATTTGGCATAATGATAGACCTTATATTATCATCATATTCTAGTATTGGTATTTCATTTTTAAATATTGCCATAATATCTCCTAATCTAAATAATTTTTATCTAGCAAGGCAACAGTATCTATAGGCAGACAAACTTTCACCCTTAACCATGTGCCTACATGGTATTTATAATCATCCTTAATTTTACTCCATATTTAAGAAAGCAATAGGTCTTTGACTTTATTTATAGAGACTTCATTAAATGAAGAGTGGGGCCACTTTGGATTATTATCCTTATCAATTATTTTCGCCCTTATTCCTTCATGGATAGCTTTTGTTCTAATTGCATATTGAACTATTTTAAAATCAAGGTCTAGAGTTTTTTTATAGGTCAGATCTTTTCCAACAAAGTATTTTTCAAATTGGATAGTTAACATAAAAGGGTCTTTTTTGCTTAAATTTTGATAACACATTAGGGCAAAATCATCATCTAGATTTTCTTTTAAACTATTAACTATTTCCTCCATGCTATCATAAGAAAAGTACTTATTAATCTTTGATAAATTTTTTTGGATAGTAGAATTATTTTGTTTCATTTCAAAATTTTTAGCTTCCCTTTTTATTTTATTTATCAAATCATCCCCACTATAAGAATTTGAGAGTTCAAAAAGTTTTTCTAATAGTGTATGATAATCTTTTGATCTAGTAGCTATATCGGCTAATTTATATTTTACTAAATCAGATGAAGATAAACTTACACCGCAAAGACCTATATATTCGCCCAAAGCTTGAGGAAGTTTTGAAATATATTTTCCTACACCAACATCTGGTACAAATCCTAGACTTGTTTCAGGCATGGCCCAGTTTATATTTTCATCACAAATAATAAAATCAGAGTTTATAGTAAGTCCTACTCCTCCGCCCATAACAATTCCCTGCCAATGAGTAATAATTGGTTTTTTGTAAGAATTAATATACTCGTCTAAGTCATATTCTTTTTTAAAAAGATAGGACTTGTCTTTACAATTATCATTTATTAGATAATCAGTATATATTTCTTTTAAATCTCCTCCAGCAGAAAATCCTCTTTCTACTAAACTATCAAAAAGAATTACTTTAATATTATTATCATTTTCCCATTTTTTTAGAATATTGTATAATTGATTCACCATAGCTAGATTGATGGCATTTAATCTATTAGGTCTATTTAAATAAATAATACCAACCTGATTTATTACTTTTTCTTCTATCATATTAACTCCACTAAAAAACTCCACTAGTAATGAACACCAAGTGAAGTTTTTACTATTTTTTTATAACTTTCTGTATAGTTATTTGAATTTTAAAATTTAAGTTTTAAAATACTATTCCTATCCATAATTTAACTATATATAATTTACTTTAATAGAATAACTTACTTACTATTTTTATCTTCTATTAGGTTTTCTTTTATTAAAAACTCCCTAGCAACTTCATTTGCTGTTTTGCCTTCCACATCTACCATATAGTTCATTTCTGTCATCTGATCAGAAGTGATTTTTCCAGCAAGTTTTGCCAGTATAGCTTCAAGTTCTGGATATTTTTCTAAAGTTTCACTTCTTAATAAAGGTGCAGCTTGGTAGGGTGGAAATAGCATTTTATCATCTTCTAAAACTTTTAGTTTATTAGTTATAATCTGGCTATCTGTAGAATAAACATCCGTTATATCTATAGATCCATTTGCAATGGCCGTATACCTTAATGCAGGCTCCATAGTTTTTACATCTAAATCTAAATTATATAAGGATTTTAATCCGCGATTACCATCTTCCCTATCATTAAATTCTAGAGTAAATCCAGCAATAGCACTATTTTCTACCTTTTTTAAATCAGAAACTTTCTCAATATTATTTTCATTTGCATAATCTTCTCTTATAGCTATTGCATAAGTGTTTTGAAATTCACTAGGTGATAGTAAAGATAATTTATCCTGCTCATAGATTTTATCCCTGGCAAGTTCATAAACTTTCTCTGGATCATTTGAAATTTCCCCAATATCATCATTTAAAAGCGAACTTGTAATTGTACCTGTAAATTCTGGGTAAATATCTATACTGCCAGACTTTAAGGCCTCATATAAAAAACTAGTTTTCCCAAAGTTTGGCTTTAGTTCTACTTTTATATCAGAATTTTCCTCAATTAATTCCTTATACATATTTATAAGTATTTCTGGTTCAGCTCCAAGTTTTCCAGCTGCAACTAATTTTTTAGAATCTTTTTTTCCCAAAGGTGTTAAGCTTAAAAGTGTTATAAGACTTACAACTATAAGAGTTATAAGGATAGTTTTTGGTTTTTTATTTTGTAATAATTTAATCAATACACCAAATAATATTGCCAAAATGGCTGATGAAATGGCCCCGATTAGTATCAAAGAAGAATTATTTCTATCAATACCTAATAAAATAAATGTGCCAAGTCCTCCTGCCCCTACTAAAGCTGCCAAGGTTGCAGTTCCTATAATCATGATGGCAGATGTTCTTACACCTGACATAATAATTGGCATGGCCAAACTTAGTTTAAATTTCTTTAGCTTCTCCCACTTTGTCATACCAAAAGCAGTTGCAGCTTCTTCTAGGGATGGGTCTATTTCAGATAAACCTGTTACAGTTGCTTGATAAATTGGAAAAATAGCATAAATTACAAGGGCTGTAATGGCAGGAATTTTTCCTATGCCCATTAATGGAATAAATAATCCTAGTAAAGCAAGGGATGGTATTGTTTGAAAAATACCTGTTACTTGTAAAATGGCTTCATTTGCTCTTTTCTTATTTGATAAGGCTATAGCAAGAGGAATTGCTATTAAAATAGCTATAATTAAAGAAACTAGAGATATTTGCAAGTGCTCAAATAAAGCTTGTACCCAATCAGCTTTTCTTTCAGCAAAAGTTGCTATTAAATTATTCATGGATTAGCTCACTTTCATTTTCAAAAAATTGGCTAACAAAACTATTAGCCGGCTTATTTATAATATCTCTTGGAGAGCCTATTTGTACAACTTTTCCATCTTTCATAATACAAATCCTATCAGCTAGTTTTATTGCTTCATTCATATCATGAGTTACAAAAACTGTTGTAATTTTATAATCGTTGTGAATTTCTGTAATTAACTCTTGTAACTGTGTCCTACTTATAGGGTCTAGAGCAGAAAATGGTTCATCCATTAAAAGGACATCTGGATTTGCTGCTATAGCTCGTAAGATTCCTATCCTTTGTTTTTCTCCACCAGATAAATCTTTTGGTAATCTATTTCGATAAACTTTTGGGTCCATACCTACTTCATTTAAAAGTCTATTTGTAGTTTCAGTAATAATTTTTTTATCCATTTTCTTCATTTCAGGTATAAGCGCAATATTTTCTGCTACTGTCATATTTGGAAAAAGTGCAATTTGTTGTAAAACGTAGCCCATATTTAACCTTAATTCTCTAAGGGGATAATCTTTTATTTTTTTATTGTTAAATAAAATATCACCCTCACTTTGCTCTATTAATCTATTTATAAGCTTTAACGTAGTTGTCTTTCCACTACCACTCGGGCCAACTATTACAAAAAATTCTCCTCTTTTTATCTCAAAATTTAAATCATCTAGGACCTTACCACTATCAGGATATGCCATAGATACATTTTGATATTTAATCATTATTGTTCCTTTCTTATTTATAAAAAAAGCCTTTTAAGTATTTACCTTAAAAGGCTTTTAAATAAACTAGATAATAATTTAGTATTTAATATTGTGTTTATCCATTCTTTCTTTAAATAAATCGGTAATTATCTTTTGTAACTCTTCACGTTCTTTTTCTGGCAATTCACCCGGTTTTTTGGCAACTTCATATAAGTCTGGATATTCATTAGCAATTTTTTCTACACTCTTAGTTGTAGCATGACCTCTTACAAAAAAGGGAATTTTTTTAATCCACTCTTTAGGTACAAGTGCTAGTATTTTTTTACTAGCTTCTTTATCTGTAAGCTTGGCTGTTGATAAGCCTTTGTTTATTTGATCTTGGTCATCTTTTGTAAAATCTGTTAATTTCATAATCTCCTCCTATAAATCTTCTACATCTATAACTTTAATATTATTTTCCTTTAAAATTTTTGCAAAGACTCCCCTACCTTCTATAAGTTTTCCGGTAAATGAGCCGTCATATATATTATTTACCCCACAAGAGGGGCTTCTTGACTGTAAGATAACTAAATCAACTTTATTTTTCTTTGCTATATCTAAAGCTTCTTTGGCACCTTTTTTAAATTCATCATCTACAGATTTGCCATCTTTTTGCCTTACAACACCATTTACAATCTCAGCTGGCAGCCTTGGTGTAGCTAGGCCTCCTAAAACTTCTGGACACAGGGCTATAACTTCATGGCCTTTTACAAAATCAACTAATTTCTTATTATAATTGTTGCCACCATTATACTTACAATTTTCACCTAATAAACACGCACTAACTGCAATTCTCATTTCTAAATCAACCTCATATTTACATTATCTTCTACTAATACTATAATTCTTTATTTATTAAAATTAAATATAAAATTAATAACAAAAAGTCCTAGGAGATTTTTAAAATGACCTAGGACAAATTTTAAATAATTATTATTTTTTTTATTTTGTCTAAACATCAGCAAAATCCACATCTGGGAAAGCTTCTATCTCATAATCTGGAAAGTTACTTTCTACATCTTTTAAAACTTCATTAAATACTTTTAATCTATCATCAGCATCAAGACTTATAACTACATCAAATCTGATTGTCTTTTTATCCTCATCTACATAAAATCCATGTAATTGTGTAACATATCGGTGAGTGAAAACTATTTCTTTTAATTTTTTGTGCATAGCTATAACTTGAGGATCTTGTGTATTAATTGAATAAACTCCTATAGCTGTTAGAACAATCTGATGTTTAAAATAAACCTCTAGCTGGATATCTCTTATCATTTGATCAAGCTTATCGGCAGTATATGTATCTGGTACTTCAATATGAATTGAGCCATTCCAAGTATCTGGTCCATAGTTATTTAAAACTAAGTCGTAGGCACCTTCTACTCCGGGAAAGTCTTCTACAGTTTTTATAACTTCCCTTGCTAGTTTTGGGTCATTTCTCTCACCTAAAAGTTGAGAAATTGTATTTTTTAACATATCAATTCCTGATTTAATAATTACGATTGATATTATAGCACCCAAATATGCTTCTAAAGATAAATCAAATAATAGAAATATTGCTGCTGCCACTAGAGTAGAAGCAGATACTATTGAATCTAACTTTGCTTCTTCTCCAGAGTTTACTAAAGAATCAGAATTTAACTTCAAACCTACATTTTTTACATAACGTCCAAGTACAATTTTAACCACAACTGCTAACGCTACTATAATTAAAGATGGCGTAGTATATGAAGGCAGATCTGGGTGTATGATTTTTTTAATTGCCTCTACTAAAGATGTAATACCAGCATATAAAACTATGACCGAAATTATCATAGCACTTAAATATTCTACTCTACCATAGCCGAATGGATGTTCCTTATCAGGATCTTTAGAAGCAAGCTTTGTTCCAACTATAGTAATTAAAGATGAGCCTGCATCAGATATATTATTAACAGCATCTAGTAAAATTGCAATAGAATTTGACGCCAAACCCACTATAGCCTTTATTACCGCTAGCACAACATTGGCTATTATACCTACGACACTAGTTTTAATAATCTGCTTCTCTCGTTTTTCTGCATTTTCATCTTGCCTCTTTTAATCTTGTAAGTTTCTCATATCCCAACACTCCTTATAATTTATATTTGAAATTTATAACCATAAAATATAGATTTAAGTTTATTCTTATAATATACCCTTATAACAGGTTCTCCTAACTTTATAAAGTTATTACTACTTTAAAAATCTTATAGTTAACTTAAGGTAAATATATTAAAAACTAATGTAGCATACAACTTGACATAAGAGGATTAAGAGATAAATTCTTATTAAGAAAACATTTTCAGATTTAGGAGCAAACTATGACTAAAAATAAAAAGAAGATAGGTCTAATAGTATTGGCAGTGTTGCTAGCTATATTTATAGGTTTTACATTATTTATAGGGTCACAGGTATTTAACGGCTTTACAAATATGGTTTCTAGGGAAGAAACTTTAAAATATTCGCAAAGTTATGAACAAACATTTGATGATTTTGCTAGGGAAAAAGAGATTCATTACATAGAATTTCCATCAAGTAAATATAAACACAATATCCCAGCTATTATGGTAAATAAAGCTGGAAATAAAAATATGGCTGTCCTAGTCCACGGCATGGGTGGAACGGGTAAATCTTTAACTCACATTATGGATATGTTTTTAAATCTAGGCTATGATGTACTTGCCATTGACCAAAGAAATTCAGGAAATAACCAAGCCCCTTACAACACCTTTGGAGTGCTTGAATCATATGATGTTTTAGATGCTGTTGATATCGCAAAAAGTAAAATGAGTGATGATGGCAAAATAGTTTTATGGGGAGAATCATATGGTGGAGCAAGTTCAGCAATTGCAGCAGGTAGAAATGATAAAAACATTGATTATCTTATTTTGGAATCTCCATTAGCTGATTCAAATGTTTTTTTGGATAAAGAATTAAATGAAATAGAAGAAAAACAAGGCTTGCCAGCCTCATATATGAAATTTGCAGGAAATATTTATACGACTTTAAAGTTACACTTTTCATTTAAGGACATAGATGCTAGTCAATATATTAAAAATGTTAGCAAACCAGTTCTTATCACAAATTCAGATGAAGATATAGTAACACCGCCTTACATGGGTGAAAATCTTTATGAAGCTATTAGGCATGATAATAAAGAGATTTTTACTGCAAAAGGATTTAAGCACGCAGAATTTCCTAGAAAAGAAAATGACGATTACAAGAACATAGTTGCTAATTTCCTTAATGAATACAAATAAAAAATAAAAGGCCATTATCCAGTTAGATACTGGGACTTAATGGCCTTTTAAGTTTAGTTTATATATTCTTTCTTAGCCTAACATTATTTTTTCAAGCTCAAGTGGTTCAATATATTGATCACCTTTGTAAGCTCTCATATTTCCACCAGAAATCTCATCAATTAGAGCAACTTTTCCACCCTCAATTCTACCAAATTCAAATTTGATATCGTATAGGTCAAGGTCTTTTTTTGCTAACTCTTCTCTTACTATTTCTCCAATATTTAAAGCTAAGTCTTTTAACTCTTCATATTCATCTTCTGTCATAATATTTAGTAATACTAATGCATCTTTGGTAATTAGTGGATCTTCTCTATCGTCATCTTTTAAAGTTATTTCTACATATGGATCAATTTTTGTTCCACTTTCTATATATTTTCCATATCTTCTGATAAATGATCCTACTGCATAGTATCTAACTATTACTTCAACTCCTTCGCCAAAAACATCCGCTTTTTTAACTACTGCTTCGTTTTTGTCTAAGTCAGCTGATACAAAGTGAGTTGTTAGTCCCTTATTATTTAATATCTCATAAAAGTATTTGGTCATTGCAACTGCTTGGTGGCCTGCACCTTCCATAGTAAGACCTACTGCATTTGCACCCGGATCAAATACCCCATCTGCACCTGTTACATCATCTTTAAATTTTAATAAATATTCTTCATCATTTAATTTATAAACGTCTTTAGTTTTTCCTGTATATACTTTTTCCATAATTATCCTCTTATAAATTTACTTTTATATCTTTACTACCTTTTACAACTTTTCCAATGGTTTTAGAATTTTCTCCTAGAATTTCTAAAGCTTTTTCTTCATCTGATGGGTCTACGAAAACTACCATGCCTATGCCCATATTAAAGGTATGATACATTTCTTCTGTATCAATATTTCCCCATTCTTGGATTTTTTCAAATATAGGATCCTTGTCCAATTTACTTAAATCGAAATTTACTGACAAATCATCAGCTAATACCCTAGGAATATTTTCATATAAGCCCCCACCAGTGATGTGGGAAATTGCTTTTATTTCTACATTTTCTTTTAATTTTTCAATATCTTTTACATATATTTTTGTAGGGGTTAATAGCTTTTCACCTATTGTTTGACTTTCATCAAATTTATCTTCTAGTGAAACACCTGCTTGATCCATAGCAGCCCTAACTAGAGAAAATCCGTTGCTGTGAACTCCAGATGAAGCTAAACCTATAGCTATGTCCCCTTCTTTTAGATTTTGACCAGTAATTATTTTTTCTTTATCAGCAATTCCTACTGCAAATCCTGCTAGGTCATAATCTTCTTCTTTGTAGATGCCTGGCATTTCAGCAGTTTCTCCCCCTATTAGGGCAGCATCAGAATCTTTACATCCATCAGCTATGCCACTAACAAGGTCTGCCATTTTTTTTGGATCTAGTTTTCCTGTTGCAATATAGTCTAGAAAAAATAATGGTCTTGCTCCTTGGCAGATAATGTCATTGACACACATGGCAACACAATCTATACCTACTGTGTCATGCTTATCCATATCCATGGCAAGTTTTATTTTTGTACCAACTCCATCTGTACCACTAATTAGTACAGGATTTTTAATACCATCTAGGTTTGGAGCAAAGGCTCCAGCAAAACCACCGATATCTGCTAATACTTCACTACCATGAGTTTTCTTTACTATTTGTTTTATAAGCTCTACTTCTTCATAGCCTTTTTCTTTATCAACACCGGCATCTTTATAAGTGAGTTTTGCCATTATATTTCCTCAAGATTTTGATCATCTTCAATAACTTTATCTAGCATTTCTTTTTTATGATTTTTTAGTTTCTGTGCTAAGTTTTCATCTGATAGAGCTAGGATTTGAATTGCTAAAAGAGCAGCATTATCTCCACCATTAATAGCAACTGTTGCAACTGGTACTCCCTTTGGCATTTGTACCATTGATAAAAGTGCATCAAGTCCTGCAGTATTTGAACCTCCAACTGGAATGCCTATGACAGGTTTTATTGTCATACCTGCCATAACTCCTGCTAGGTGGGCCGCCATACCAGCAATGCCTATATAAACTTTCGCATCATCTTTTGCCATTGTTTCTTCTAATACATCTAAGGCGCGATGGGCAGAAATTACTGAAACTTCATAATCTATTTCAAATTGTTTTAAAATTTTTGTAACTTTTTTTGCTATCTCTACATCTGAAGCAGAGCCCATTATAACTCGAATGTCTGTCATTTTATCTCCTATCTTTTCGTATAGTTTGGTGATTCTCTTGTAATTGTAATATCGTGTGGGTGGTTTTCGATTAAAGAAGCTGGGGAAATTTTAACGAATTTTGCTTTTTCATAAAGTTCGTTTAAGTCCTTGCTCCCTACATAACCCATACCAGATTTTAAACCACCTAGTAATTGGTAGACTACTTCGCCAACTGGTCCTTTGTAGTCTACTCTACCTTCTACACCTTCTGGAACATATTTTTTAGTGTTTGTTTGGAAATATCTATCACCTGAACCATCTTTCATAGCTGCAAGAGATCCCATACCGCGGTATTCTTTATATTGTCTACCTTCAAAAAGAATAGTTTCTCCTGGTGATTCTTCAGTACCTGCAAATAGGGAACCTGCCATTATTACAGAAGCACCACAAGCTAGGGCTTTTGTGATATCACCTGAATATTTAATACCACCGTCTGCTATCACTGGTATATCATGTTTTTTAGCTTCTTCAACACAATTAATAATTGCAGTTATTTGTGGAACACCAATACCTGTTACAACACGTGTTGTACAAATTGATCCTGGGCCAATTCCTACTTTTATAGCATCTGCACCAGCTTCTATTAAATCTTTGGCAGCTTCAGCTGTAGCAATATTTCCTGCTATTATTTGTAGGTCTGGATATTTTTCTTTGATATCTTTTATTGCAGCAACTACGTTTTTAGAATGACCGTGGGCTGTATCTACTGTAATTAAATCAACATTTGCTTTTACTAAAGCCTCTACTCTATCAAACATATCATTTGTGATACCTACTGCAGCTCCTACTAATAGTCTATTATTTTCATCTCTAGCTGAGTTTGGATATTGTTTTGACTTTTCGATATCTTTTATAGTTATAAGGCCCTTTAGCTTATTATCGCCATCTACTATTGGAAGTTTTTCTACTTTGGCAGATTCCATTAATTTTATGGCTTCTTGCATTTTGATACCTTCATAACCTAGAGTAAGATTTTCCTTGGTCATGATGTCATCAATTTTTACATTTAGGTCATCTTGAAATCTTACATCTCTATTTGTAAGAATACCTTTTAAGTACATATCTTTATCTACAATAGGTACACCAGATATTCTGTAGTTGTTCATAATATCTAGAGCATCTTGTAAGATGTTTTCTGGATGTAGATAGAAAGGATCAGTTATTACTCCATGTTCTGATCTTTTTACTACATCTACTTGTCTGGCTTGTTCTTCTATCGGCATATTTTTGTGAATAATTCCTATACCACCTTGTCTTGCCATAGCTATAGCCATTTGTGATTCGGTAACTGTATCCATACCAGCAGACATCATTGGTATATTTAATTTAATTTTTTTAGTTAGATAAGTAGTTGTATCTACTTGGTTTGGTAAAACTTCTGATGGTCCTGGTATTAATAACACATCATCAAAAGTTAGTGCATCTCCTAAAAATTGCATTATACATCCTTTCTAAAATATTCAACGGCATTTTCAAATATATTTTCTCTATTTACATCGTATACGTTTTTAAATAGATTTTCATCTATTCTTTCAGCATGGCCCATTCTTCCTAAAATTTTACCATCTTTTGATATAATTCCTTCTATATTATAGTTTGAGCCATTTGGAGAAGTTTCATAAACTGAAAATACTTGGTCATTTTCTAATAATTCTTGTAATTTTTCTTCATTTACTATAAATCTTCCCTCACCGTGAGATATTGGAATTCTATGAGTTTTTTCTAAATCTACTCCCCTTGTCCATGGACTGTTATTTGTAAGAGTTTTTGTATTTACAAATGTTGCTATATGGCGGGAGCTGGTATTATTTGTAAGGGTTGGGTCATTATCATTTGGTACAAGAACTTCTCCATAAGGAAGCAATCCTGTTTTTACCAAGGCTTGGAAGCCATTGCAAATACCTAAAATTAATCCATCATTTCTATTTAATAGGTAATCTATAGCTTGGGCAATCTTTTCATTTCTTAATATATTTGCTAAAAACTTAGCTGACCCATCTGGTTCATCTCCTAGGGAGAAACCACCTGGAATTACAAAGATTTGAGATTTTCTAATCTCTTTATCCAGTCTATCTATAGATTCTTCTATATCTTTTTCATTTTGGTTTTTAAAGACTAAAATTTCTGTATCAGCCCCAGCTTTTCTAAAGGCATCTTGGGTATCCCATTCACAGTTTGTTCCTGGGGCAGCAAGTATAATTGCTCTTGGCTTATCTACTGGTTTGTCTGATTTTAATTTTCTATTAACTTTTTCGGTTTCTAGTTGTTGATATTCTACTTCTTCATAGCCAGGGAAAACTTCATCTAGACTGTGAATATATGAATAAGATAAATTATCTTCATCCAATTTCTCACCATTTACAATAATATCGTCAGAAAAGCTTCCAATATTTTCTATAAAGTCACGGTCATCTTTGTATTCTACAACAAAGGATCCATACATAGGATTATAAAGATTATCATAATCTAAAGTAAATCCAGTATTTCCAATAGCCTGTTCATAAATATTTGATAAAAGTCCTTTTCTGTCTAAAGCTATAGCTGAGATAACATTGCCATCTCTGATATCTTTTATTAGATTTTGGTAATTATTTTCTAATTCTTTTAAATCAAGAGTTCCATCTTTTTTATAAAATGTTTTTATAAGCCCAAGCTTACCTTCACCCTTTAAATCATTAGAAATAATATTTTCTACATCTTCAGTAGTAACTGCAAAGGATATAAGTGTTGGTGGTACTTTTATATCTTCAAATGTCCCACTCATACTATCCTTACCTCCTATTGGTGGCATGGAGAAGTGATTTGTTACTTCAAAAGCACCTAATAGTGATTTTAACGGCTTAGACCAGGCTTCTTTACTATCCATTTTTTCATAAAACTCTTGGAAAGTTAGTCTTATTTGTTTTAAGTCTGATCCAATAGCTACTAGTTTTGATATAGATTCAACTACTGCATAGTAGCCACCTAAGTATTGACTTTCAGATGATAAATATGGGTCAAATCCATAGGTCATTATAGAAGCAGTATTTGAAACTCCTTCATCAACTGGAAGTCTTGCTGCCATAACTTGAGATGGATTTAATAATTTTTTTCCACCTAATGGATTAAGCACTGTATTTTTTCCGACTGATGAATCAAACATTTCTATCAGGTTTTTCTTAGATGCTACATCTAGTGATTCTACTTTTTCATAGAATTTGCTTGGATCATTATCTTTATCAGTTAATATAGTTGGGATATCTTCGCTTACTACTTTTACATCAGCATATCTATCAGCACCATTTGTATTTATAAAATCATAAGAAATTTTAGCTATAACTTCATCTTTATAGTACATGGTCATAGTATTATTGTCAGTTATAGTCGCTACTTCTGTCGCTTCTAAGTTTTCTTCACAGGCTAAGTTCATAAAGTTTTCTTTATCATCTTTTGAAATTACTACAGCCATTCTTTCTTGTGATTCTGATAAGGCTATTTCAAATGGTTTTAATCCCTTATATTTTAGTGGAACTCTATCAAGATAAATATCAATTCCATCAGCAAGTTCACCAATAGCAACAGCTACTCCACCTGCTCCAAAGTCATTACATTTTTTAATAAGCTTGGCAGCCTCTGGATTTCTAAACAGTCTTTGGATTTTACGTTCTTCTGGTGCATTTCCCTTTTGTACCTGAGCTGATTCTGTTTCAATAGAGCTTATATTATGAGATTTTGATGAACCTGTTGCTCCACCTACTCCATCACGGCCAGTTTTTCCTCCAAGAAGGATTACTTTATCTCCTGGAGCAGAATCAATTCTTTTTACATTTTCTGCTGGAGCTGCAGCCATAACTGCTCCACACTCCATGCGTTTGGCTTTATAGCCTTCGTGGTAAAACTCATCTACAAGGCCTGTAGCAAGTCCTATTTGGTTACCATAAGAAGAATAACCTTGAGCTGCTTCATAGGTGATTTTTGCTTGGGGAAGTTTACCTTCTAAAGTTTCGCTATAATCTTCTTTTATATTTGCAGCTCCTGATAATCTCATAGATTGGTAAACATAAGCCCTACCAGAAAGTGGATCACGGATAGCCCCACCTAAGCAAGTTGATGCTCCTCCAAAAGGTTCGATTTCTGTTGGATGGTTATGGGTTTCGTTTTTAAACATTAAAAGATAATCTTCTAGACTTTCTTTACCATCTTTTAAAACTCTAACCTTCGTATAAATAGAACAAGCATTTATTTCACTTGATACTTCTAGGTCATCAAAGTTATCATTAGCCCTCATATACTTAGCAAGAATTGTACCAAAACTCATTAGATTTATAGGTTTTTTGATATCTAATACTCTTCTCATTTGTAAATATTTTTCAAAAGAATCTCTAATAGCCTCATCTAAAAGAGTAGCTGTATCAAATTCAATATCTAAATATGTATTAAAGGTTGTATGTCTACAGTGATCTGACCAATAGGTATCTAAGATTTTTATTTCAGTTTCGTTTGGATCACGATTTTCTTCAACAAAGTAATCCCTAACCATCCTGATATCATCTAGGCTCATAGCCATTGCATTTTCTTCTAAGAATAGGCTTAGGTCTTTGTCATCATAATCTCTAAAACCATCATAGGTTTCATTTTCTAGATTTTTATCATGGTCAGTTTTTAAAGTTGTTGGTATGCCAATAAGGCTTACTTGTTGAGAATCAACTGGATTTATTAAAAATTCTTCTATTTTTACTAAATCAGCTTCGCTTACCTTTGATATTTCATAAACTGTAGATGCTTTTACTTCTAAGTTTTCATCATTAATTATAAGAGATGCAGTATCTATCACACCTTTTTCCCTAGGATTAAATTGGCCTGGTAGATATTGGCTAGCAATTACGTTTTTAAATGAAGCTTGTAAATTCATCGCATCTTCAAAGGCATATACTTCATCTATAGGTGCTTCTGCTAAAACCTGATATAATATTTTTTCTAGATTTTCATCACTTGTTTCAATATCATATCTTTTAAAGATTTTTAAATCGTCTAGGTCTATGTCTAAGGTGTTGTTTATCTTGGTCTTTAGATTTTGTGATTCAAAGTCAAAAGAATCTTTTCTTCTAACATATACTCTTTTTACGGATGGACCTATATCTTTTCTATAGTATTTACCGTCAAAATCTATTTTTTTAGCATCTTTATATATATCTTCTATTGCTTTATCAAAACTATCAGCTGTGGCAACTATATTTAAAACTCTGCCGCCAGCAGTTAAAACTTTTCCGTTTTCTACCTTTGTTCCTGCATGGTAAATGGTTGATTTAATATCTTCGCCAAAACTTATTTCTTTATTTTTTTCATAAGTTCCTGGGTATCCTTCTGACGCTAGGACTAAGCAAGTAGCTTTTTTATCATTTATTTTTAAATTTACTTCATTTAATTTTGCATCAGATGTATCCATTAATAATTCTAAGATATCATTATCTATCAATTCTAAAACAACTTGAGTTTCTGGATCCCCGAATCTTACATTAAATTCTAAAACATAGATTCCAGATTCATTTATCATAAATCCTATGAATAAAACTCCCCTGTAGTCAATATTTTCTTGGTTAAATCCTTCTACAATTTTTGGTAAAATATCTGCCGCGATTTTTTCTTTATAGGCTTCTGCTTCTACATTTGGAGCATAAGTTCCCATGCCTCCAGTATTTGGACCTAAATCTTTATCATAAATTCTTTTGTGGTCTTTGCTTGTTGGCAATGGAATTATTTCTTTAGAGTCAGTCAGGCAAAGTAGGCTCATCTCAAAGCCATCTATATATTCCTCTATAACTATTTCTTTATCCTTTGAAAAAATATTAGTTATAGTTTTTTCTAGTTCTTCTTTATCTTCTATAATATAAACACCTTTGCCAGCAGCTAGGCCATCTCTTTTTAAAACAACTATGCCTTTAGTTTCCAATAAATTTTTAGCATACTGGATAGCTTCATCTTTACTTTCAGTTCTAAGATAAGCAGCTGTTTTTATTCCATACTTTTCTAAAAATTCTTTGGTATAGCCCTTGCTTGCCTCAAATTTGGCAGCATTTTTATTTACTCCAAATATCTGCAAGTTATTTTTTTCAAATTCATCTACAATACCCAGAGATAAAGGTAGCTCTGGGCCCACTACGGTGTAGTCGATACTATTTTCTTTTGCAAACTCCACTAATTTATCAATTTCATCTACATTTATATCTATATTTTTACCGAGCTCAGCTGTGCCTCCATTGCCCGGTGCAAAAAATAAATTTCTATCTTCTTTTGATATTTTTTTGCCCAGAGCGTGCTCTCTACCACCTGAACCAATAATTAATATGTTCACTAAATTTCTCCTTAATGTTTAAAGTGACGTGACTTACCAAATACCATGGACATGCTGTATTCATTACACTTATCTATAGAATCTTGGTCTTTGATAGATCCACCTGGTTGGATAATTGAGCTAATGCCCATTTTATGAGCAAGCTCTACAGTATCTGGGAATGGGAAAAATGCATCTGATCCCATAACAGCTCCAGTAAAGTCTCTATCTTTAAAGTGATCTTTTATAGATTCCAAAGCCCAAATTCTAGATTGTTGACCTGCTCCACATCCTAAAGTTTGCATATCTTTTGCAACTACGATTGCATTAGATTTTACATATTTTACAACTTTTTGAGCAAATAATAGGTCTTTGATTTCAGCTTCTGTTGGCTTTTTATCTGTTACTATTTCTAACTCATCTTTACCAAAGTCTTTGCCTTGGATAAGAACTTTTCCGTTTAGGTATCTGATTTCTTCTTTTACAGTTTCATTATCAAAGTTTACTTTTACTAATCTTACATTTTTCTTTTGAGTTAATACTTCTAAGGCTTCATCTGTAAAGTCTGTTGCTGCAACAATTTCAAGGAAGATTTTGTTCATCTCTTCTGCTGTTTTTTCATCCACTATGCCATTTACTGCAACAATTCCACCAAAAATTGATTGACTATCACATTCGTAGGCTTTAATGTATGATTCGTAAATTGATTCTCTTTGAGCAACCCCACATGGTGATTGGTGTTTAAGTGCTACTACTGCATTTCCCCCCAACTCTTGGGCAAGTTCTAAAGCTGGATTTAAGTCGTTGTAGTTGTTATAGCTCATTTCTTTACCATGGATAACTTCCATATTATCCATTAGACCTTTTACAAATGGGTCATTGTAAAGAGCTGCTTTTTGGCCAGGATTTTCTCCGTATCTTAAATCACTTTCTTTTTCAAAACCATAAGTCTTGTATTTTCCTTCTTCACCAGTTAATTCTGAGAAGTATCTTGCTATTACTGAGTCATAAAAAGCTGTTAGGTTATAAGCTTTCATAGCTAGTTTTTGTCTGTATGATAAGTCTACATCATCATTTTCAATTCTTTCTAAAAGCTCATTATAGTCAGATGGATCAGTTACTATTAAAACATCTTTGTGATTTTTTGCAGCTGATCTTACCATTGAAGGTCCACCAATGTCGATATTTTCTATAATTTCATCTGGGTTTCCTTTTTCTAAAGCTTTTTGAAATTCATAAAGATTTACCACAACTATATCTATAGGCTTGATATTATGTTCTTTTACTGTTTTTACATGACTATCTTCATCTCTTTTATAAAGAATACCACCATGTACGTATGGAGAAAGTGTTTTTACTCTACCTTCTAAGATTTCTGGGAAATTTGTAATCTCATCTATCTCAATAGCTTCTACACAACTCTCCTTTATTTTTTTGTATGTACCGCCTGTAGATACAATTTCTACGCCTAAATCACTTAAACCTTTTGCAAGGTCTTCGATGCCTGTCTTATCTGTTACTGAAATTAATGCTCGCACTCATCTTCCTCCAATTTTTTTATTACTTCTTTTAATGTCTGATGTTCTATCTTTAAAACTTCTTTACTTATTTCTTCTGCACTTTGGCATTTACTTATATCTACTTCTTTTTGTAAGATGACATCACCCTCATCTAGGTTTTCATTTACAAAATGTACTGTAACTCCACTTATCTTTTCTTTATTTTCGAAAACTGCATTGTGAACATTCATTCCATAAAATCCCTTGCCCCCATATTTTGGCAATAAGGATGGGTGGATATTGATAACTGTAAATTCATCTAGAATTTTTTTACTAATTTTTACCAGATAACCTGCTAGTACTATTAGGTCAATATCATACTCTTTTAGATTTTTTATTATCTCATCTTCATCTTTGCTTATTAAATAATCTATATTATTATCTCTGGCATATCTTAGACCGGCTGCATCTTTATTAGCTACGACATAATTTATTTTACTATCAAAAAACCCAGAATTTTGAGCATCTATAAGTGCTTTAAAATTGCTCCCGCCTCCTGATATAAAAACTGCTAGATTCATATTTCATCCTTTTTTACTGGATAATCTCCTGTAAAGCAAGCTTTGCAGTAATTATCTTTGTTTTCTAAAAGGTTTAGCATACTGTCTAGGTCTATAAATTCTAAACTATCCGCCCCTATTTGCTTTCTAATTTCTTCCTTACTTAAATTTGCTGCTATAAGATTTTTTCTATCTGGCGTATCTACCCCATAATAACAAGGATACATAAATGGTGGTGATGTTACTCTAAAGTGCACTTCTTTGGCTCCAGCTTTCCTCATTCGTTGAATAAGCTTTGCACTAGTTGTACCACGCACTATAGAATCATCTACTAAAACTATACTCTTGCCATCAACTACAGACTTTTGGGGGCTAAGTTTTAATTTTACTGCTAAATCTCTTTCTTTTTGACTAGGTTTTATAAATGTCCTACCCATGTACCTATTTTTTACTAAGCCTTCTGCAAATGGTATACCAGATTCTTGGGCAAACCCTATAGCAGATGGTGTACCAGAATCTGGCACCGGACAAACCAAATCAGCCTTTACTGGAGCTTGCCTGTATAAAACTTCACCGCATCTTCTTCTAAACATATAAGAGTTTACATTTTCGACATTTGCATCCGGTCTTGCTATATAAACACTTTCAAAAACACAGTGTTTTTTAGATATTTCTTTTTCTGCTGGATAGGAATGTACCCCCTCATCATCTATTACAATAATTTCTCCAGGCTCAAAATCCCTATAATCTTCAATATCAAGTATTTCTATTGCTGCATTTTCACTAGAAACTACTACATTATCACTATTCATTCCTAGCATCAAGGGTCTAAATCCATGATAATCTCTAAAAGCAATTATTTTATCAGGCATAGTTACAACACAAGAGTAGGCGCCCTTTATAACTTCCATAGTTTTTCTAATAGCTTTTATAATATCGCCTTCAAAATACCTAGCTAGTAAAAGCAAGATTAGTTCACTATCAGTTTGAGTGTGAAAGGAGATCCCCTCATCTTCTAATGCTTGCTTTAACAAATCATAATTACTTAGATTACCATCATGGGCTAGTCCAAATTCTTGATTTTTACTAAAACTTACTAAAGGTTCTATGTTGTAATCCTTGTTGCAACCAGAAGGAGAGCTTCTCACATGACCTATCCCTATTTTGTAATTATCCTTTTCTAAGCTAGTTTCTCTAAAGACCTCATTAACAAGGCCCATTCCCTTTATACGATTTAAACTAAATCCATCAGAGAGAATAATTCCTGTAGAATCTTGGCCCCTATGTTGGATAGAGCTTAATGAGTATAAAAGTTTTTGAAATATACTATCATCTGTTTTTATTGCTACTACACCGCTCATAACTAAATTCTATCAACCTCCTTAGTCTATTAAAAACAATAAAGAAAAAGAGAACCCTTTTGTGGGTTCTCTTTTAGGCATAGCAAACTAATGCTATTGTAAATCTTAATTTTTTGATGTAGGCAAAGATAGAGTATGATACACAAGAAAAAACACTTTCTGCCGCAAATGTATTGTTGATGATACATTTATTATCCATAATACCCCTCCATCTATCCCTTAAAATTTTATATAAGACTATTATAAATAATTTTAGAAATATTTCAAGTGGAAATATTAAAAAAATTTTACAAAGTTAGAATAATCCTACAATCTCGCCATTTTCATCTAGGTCAATTTGATATGCATTTGGTATTTTTGGAAGGCCTGGCATAGTTAGTACGTTGTCTGTATAAACCACTAAAAAGCCTGCACCAGCATTTACCCTTACATCTCTTACTGTTATCTCATAATCATCTACAGTTATATTTTTATTTGGATCATCAGATAAGGAATAAGGAGTTTTTGCTACACATATAGGTAAATTGTCATAGCCCATACTTTCAATTTTTGCAATAGCCTTATCAGCCTTTGTTGTGTATACTACACCTTTAGCTCTATATATTTCTTTAGCTATGGTTTCTATTTTTTCTTTAGTTGGTAGTTTTTCATCATATAAATATTTAAATTCATTATCATTTTGGCAAAGCTCTACTAAATTACTAGCTAGTTCTACTCCACCTTTTGATCCATCAGCAAATACAGTTGTTTCTATAGCTTTTACACCTAATTTTTCGGTAAGTTCTTGCACTAAAGCAATTTCTTTATCTGTATCAGTTGCAAATTTATTTATCGCTACTAGGATGTTGTTACCAAATTTTTTCATGTTTTCAATATGAGTTTTTAGATTTTTAAAGCCTTTTTCTAAATATTCTAAGTTTTCAGCTGCTAACTCATCCAAAGGCATACCTGCATGGTATTTTAAAGATCTAACTGAAGTAACAATTACTGTTGCATCAGGCGCTAATCCACCTAACCTACATTTGATATCATTAAACTTCTCAGCACCTAGGTCAGCACCAAATCCTGCTTCAGTTACAACATAATCAGCTATACCAAGGGCAGTTTTCGTAGCTATCAGAGAGTTACAACCGTGCGCAATATTTGCAAATGGACCTCCGTGGATGATAGCTGGTGTATTTTCTGTTGTTTGTACCAAATTTGCTTTTAAAGCATCTTTCATAATTACTGCAACTGAGCCAGTAGCTTTGATATCATCAACCGTAACAGGATTGTTTGCATAATCATAAGCTACGATCATCTTGCTAACTTTTTCTTTAAAATCTTGCATACTTGTTGCAAGACAAAGTACTGCCATCATTTCTGTAGCAACTGTTATATCAAATTTATCTTCACGGGTTACCCCATCAGTTCTATTACCTAAGCCTATTACTATATTACGAAGCGCCCTATCATTAAGATCTACACATCTTCTCCAAACTATTTGATTTGGATTAATGTTTTTTTCATTGCCTTGGTAGATGTGGTTGTCTAAAATAGCAGCAACAAGGTTTACTGCAGATGTTATAGCATGAAAATCTCCTGTAAAGTGCAGGTTTATCTCATCCATTGGTAAAACTTGGCTATAACCACCACCTGCTGCTCCACCTTTTCTACCAAAAGATGGTCCTAGGGAAGGCTCTCTTAAAACTGAAATAGCACTTTTGCCAATATTATTTAATGCCATTGATAAACCAATGTTCATAGTGGTTTTTCCTTCACCACTTGGTGTAGGGTTTGTCGCTGTTACTAAAATTAATTTTGATCCTTCTTTTTTCTTATCTGCATATTCTAGGTCTAGCTTTGCCTTGTATTTTCCGTATTTATCGTAGTTTTTTACACCCAGTTTTTGGCAAAGCTCATCAATCTCTTCTAGTTCAATCTCTCTTGCAATTTCAATATCTGTTTTCATAACTCAACCTTTCATAAAAAATAATGTAACATTATCTTATTTTTAAAGATAAATAAATTTTAACTTTAAGTATATTATCTAATAATAAAATTAATAATCAATATTTTATATAAATAAAAAAACCCAAGTCTGCATTTTCGAAAAACTTGGGTTTATATTTTGGGTAATATTCTTCTATTATATAGTTATATCTTTACCTTCAAGGATAAGGTTCATATTTCTCATAGAGCACATTGACCCACACATAGTACATGTATCTTCCTCTTCAGGTGCTGATGCTGCTCTATATGCTCTACATTTTTCAGGATCCATAGCAAGTTCAAACATACCTTCCCAATCAATTTTTTGTCTTCTCTTACTCATTTCAAGATCCCAGTCAGCTGCATCTTTTAATTTTGCTATATCACCTGCATGAGCTGCAATTTTTGTTGCAACTATACCTTCTTTTACATCATCTACATCTGGTAGTCTTAAGTGTTCTGCTGGAGTTACATAGCATAAGAAATCTGCCCCATGACTTGCTGCAATAGCTCCACCGATAGCACTTGTTATATGGTCATAGCCTGGAGCAATATCAGTAACTAGAGGTCCTAGAACATAGAAAGGTGCATTGTGACATAATTTTTTTTGTAATTTTATATTTGTTTCAATATCATTTATTGGAACGTGACCTGGTCCTTCAATAATAACTTGGACATCTTTTTCCCATGCTCTTTTTGTAAGCTCACCTAAAGTTATAAGTTCAGCAATTTGAGCAGGGTCAGTAGCATCGTGGATACCACCTGGTCTTAGTGAATCACCAAGTGATAAGGTCACATCATATTCTCTTAAAATATCTAATAATTCATCATAGTATTCGTAGAATGGGTTTTCTCTATCATTCATCATCATCCAGCCAAATAATAAAGATCCACCACGAGATACAATTTCATTTACTCTTCTGTTTCTTAAAAAGATTTCAGCATTGGCTCTGTTGATACCACAGTGGATTGTTACAAAGTCTACACCATTTTCAGCATGATTTCTAACTACATCTAGAAATTCTTCAGCCTTAATGTGGCTTAGACCCTTATCTAAAAATCCGATTGCATCATACATAGGAACAGTTCCTATCATTGCAGTAGATTTTTCGATTAATCTTTCTCTAAATTCTTGAGTTTTTCCATAGTTTGAAAGGTCCATGATTGATTCTGCTCCCATTTTAAGAGCCATGTCAACTTTTTCCATCTCAAGATCTAGGTCGTTAATATCTTTAGAAATACCAAGATTAACGTTTATCTTAGTCCTAAGACCTGTACCAATTCCTTCTGGAGAAATTGAATTGTGATTGATATTTCTAGGAATAGCAATCTCACCTTTGGCAATTTTTTCAACTAAGTACTCTTCGCTAACATTTTCTTTTTTTGCAACTATCTTCATTTCTTCAGTTACAAAACCATGCTTAGCTGCTTCCATCTGTGTCTTATATTTCATAAATTAAAAAAACCTCCTAAAAATTACTTATAGGAGTATAAATATGCTCCATTCCCGTGCAGGCATTATCCTGATTGGTTTAATGGTCGAAGTCAAAACTTCCTCTCAGCACAAAGCTCCCATAGGTTGATAATTTACATTTATTATTATAAGGGAGTTTTTATAATTTGTAAACTAAATTTAAAAATAATAGGCTTTAAAAAAGCCCTATAGTCTTTAAATTAAGGGCTTAGATAAATTTTATTTTTATACTGGGTTTATCTTAGTAGTATTAGCCATTTCTAATAGCTTTTTTTATCTCTCTTTTGTGCCTTCTTTTTGATAAATCTATTGGGCAATTTCAAGTTTTTCTTTTATATATAAAATATCTTCATAAGATAATATTTCATCATAGGCTTGAGACTTTATAATTTTTGATACTTTGGATATCTTGCAAATACTTGCTCTACTTGTATCTACATTTACCTTGGCTTCATTTGAGAAAGCAATTATGGAATAATAAGGCAAGTTTTTATATTCTTTTCCTATAGCATTTTTTATAGCTTTTATATGTGCATAGTTTTGATTTATAGGGTTCATAAATTTATATTTATTTCCATAAATATTATAGGTCCATTTTTTACTATTTTCAGACCCATATATAATTCCTTTATAATTTTTAGTTTCGATAACATAGATTCCATAGATTGAGATGACTACATGATCTATTTGAGTAGCACTTGTATTACCCCCATAATTTCTTAGGGTAAGGTTATTTAAAACTAAATATTTCTTTTTATTTAGTTTTCTAAGCTTTCTTTTTACAGCTAACTCTCCTACATCACCCTTAAACCTATTTTCTAAAAATTTTAAAATGAGTAGAAATAAAATAAATAATACTAAATATATATAAGCTTTTTTCATCAACACTCCAAACTACCAAGCATTTTTTACTAAATTCTTCTAATCTTCTTCATTGCTCTTTTTTACAAATTTTAAAGAAAATTTTGATTTTAATTTTTTAAAAAACATACTAATATTATAATTTTTTTGAAAACATAAAGTTGATTCAATAACTGATATATCATCTACTTTTTAATCTATGATTTCTAATTTCCTCACTTCAACACCCTCTTTTGAAGTAAAATTTAAGAAATTAACCTGATCAAAATTATAAGCGTCAAAAACCATCGTGTAAGATTTTATCACCCTTTTATTAATAAAATCACTAAAACCTTTAAGTGAAACTAGGGTAATTAGACAAATTATAGTTGCAATTAAAGCTCCTTCATAGTATTCAATCCCTACAGCAAGCCCAAATGCTGCAGATAGCCACAATGTAGCGGCTGTAGTAAGTCCTGAGACTGCATTCTTTTTTTTGTAAAATAGTGCCAGCTCCTAAAAATCCTATTCCACTTACAACTTGTCCAGCCAGTCTTGATGCATCCCATCCCTTGCTATATAATCCTTCAAATCCATTTACTCCAATAAGCATAATAAGACAAGAACCCACACTAACAATGATATGAGTCCTAAAGCCTACTGCCCTTTTTTTATCTCTCGCTCTATTCCAATTATAGCTCCTAAAAAAGCAGCTAAAAGTAACCTAGCTGCAACTATAAATATATCCATACTCTTCCTCTATAGACTAATAATAACTATAATTAAATTTTATGTTAATATTATAATTATATAATATATAAATTTAATTTTAAATGTTAACTTTATTTTATTTATTAAAATAATTATCATAATTATTAATTAAAAATCTTAATCTTTTAACTTCTGAAGATAACAACTCTTTTCCCTCATCAGTAAGAATATAATACTTGCCTTTCTTATCAGTTTGAATCCTCATTATTAAATCATTTTCTAAAAACTGGGCTAATAAAGCATACAAAGTGCCAGGTGCTAATTTTATTCTGCCCTTTGTAATTTCATTAACCCAGGAGGTTATTTCTGCTCCATTTCTAACTTCTCCTAGGGCTAAGAGAGTAAAATACATCGGCTCAGTTAGTGTTTGAAATTGATCTCTAGCCATCTCTAATCTCCTAAGAGCTCTTTTAAAGCTACCTGTATTTTTTTATTATTAATATCACCCATTACCTTTAAGACTGTTTGATTATCTAATATTATATAGGCATTTTCATATGCTAGGCTGTAGGTCTTTTCGTAAGGAAGATTACTACTTATATCTTTAATTAAGTCTGAATTATATGGATGGTTTCTGGCATTTTTTACCTCTCTATCAAATAAAGTATTTGCTAAATTACTATTTTTAACTACAGTTTTCTCCACCTGTAAATCTAAATCATCATTATTATAAATTGTGTGACTTTTTGCCAGCAAGCTTTTATTAAGTGGAACTTGTTCAGATGTATCAATACTTTTATAGCTATCCGGTATAAAAGATAGGCTATTAACAGTAATGAAGGCTGAGATTATAGTTATAAAAGCTACTAATAGAATCATTATTATCTTTTTATTTTTTGTCTTAAAATTTGTTTGCTTTATCTTTTTTATCGAAATAAAAATAATTAAAGCAAGTAAAATTGGCAACAAACCTATTAGGAGAAATCTATTATTTAATGAACTAGATATTAAATTACTAACAATTCCAATAATCAGTAAAGTAAATCCTAAGATTAATATTGCAAGATAAGATTTTGAATAAGAAATTTTTGAAAATTTAATATCTCGCATATATTTCACATTTTTATTCTTATTTCTAAAGGAAATATTATCTATTATTGATAATCCAGCAAAAACTAAAAATAATATGCTTGCAGGATACAAAAATAGGATTAAGTTAGAATAAAATATATCAGAAGAATGAAAACTTGCACTCATAAAAAAGAAATTAAGTAATAAAACAAGTCCTGTCAAAATAAGCGTAATTATCTCACCCTTTATTCCCTTATTTAGAATTTTTAATTCTTCCACATCATCATTATAAAGAGATTCAGCTGCGTCTTTTTCTAATTTATATAGGTTCATATTAAAAGATCTATCTACTAACTTCCAACCAAATTCTTCAGACATATTATCAAAATCATCAAGCTCACTTTTAGTAAAGGATGAAAAATAACTTTCATTTTGAGCTAAAGATATCTTATAGTCTATATTCTCTGCTTTAGACTTCTTAAACTTATGAATAAAAGGAAGAGGTATTTTCTCTATTTGCCAACCCTTTTTGGCCATATCTTCATACCATTTCTCTATTAAGCCAAAGTCTGAGTAAGTTAAATATCTAAATTTTAGCATTCAATTACCTCCTTTTAATATCGAGTATCGATATTAATATTATATATCGATATTCGATATTATTCAAACTTTTTAGAAATTTCGTGAAAATTATTTATAGCTGGAAGTTTTCTGATATTTTTATTTAAAGCCCAGTATATAGCAACTAGAAGTATGATTATACTTGCTATAAAAATAGTTTTAGCACTTGATAAATACTCTCCTAAATAACCACCTAATAAAGCTCCTAGCGGTGCCATAAAGGTTGATATACCTACCATAGCTCCCATAGCAGATCCTATTTTTTCACTAGAAACTATCATCTGTACCATAGTTTGAGCATATACATTAACTATTCCTACTACAAGCCAACCAAGAGCATATAATCCGACTGCTATCTTTATATTTGTAGAAAAGTAAGAAACTCCAATCCATGCTAAGGCTACAGCAATCATTCCAAATACATAAAGTCTTCCCAAAGCTATATTTTTAAACTTTGGAATACCAGCAAATAAAGAACCAAGCAAAACTCCACCTCCCATTCCTGCAAGCATTAAGCTATAAAAGATTTCATCATTCGCAAAGGCTGGTAAAACAGCACTTATAGATGTGGCAGAGAAATTTATAAAGACAACTCCAAGCACAAGAGCAAAAATTCTAGAATCCTTAAACAAAGCAAGACCTTCTTTAAGACCTTCAAAGTGATTTTTTATTATAGATTCATCTGATATTTTTATTCTCTGTTTAGTTTGACCAAGCTTTTTTGATAAAATACAAAATAAAAGTCCTGTTAAAATAAAACTCACACTATCAGCATAAAATGCAGTCATAAAGCCAAATATAGATATAATGAAACCTGCTAGGGTGTCAAATATTGCGTTTGATCCTTGATAGGCCATGGTCATTAAAGAGTTTCCTGTAACAAGTTCTTCTTTAGAAAGAATTTTAGGCAAAAGAGAAATCTGGCCAGGATAAACTAGTTGGTTTATCAAGGAAATTATTGGCATTAGAATCATAATGTGGTAAATATTTAATTTTTCCAAGTAATGCAAGACTGGAATAATTAATATTAAGATAGCTTGTATAAGTTGGGATAAAATCAAAAATTTCTTCATATTAATCTTATCCAAAATAGGACTTAAAAGTAATTGAACAATGGCTGTTGATGAGGTTAGAAATAGGGTTATACCTGAATATACAGTAGATCCACTCATCTGATATACTAAGAGAGTCGAAGCAATTGCATAAAGACTATCTCCAAAATTTGTAATAAGTCTTCCTAAAAATAGTATATAAAAGTCTTTGTTTCTAATCATTTTTAACATTCTCCTTATATTTAACGTTTTGTTTTATTTGACAGTTAGATATTTTTTTACCAGTAAGCATTACTTACTGGTTTTAAGATAATTTATAAATTTGTACTTGGTAGGTTCCACTAGCTTCATCAGGTTCACTATAACTTTTTATCAATTCATTTAATTTTTTTTCAAATGAATCATAGGATTTACTAGGAATTTTGAAAGTGAATTGTTTTTCTTCTAAATTTTTATTAAATATTTCACTATTTGGTATAAAAGCTTTGGCTACTGGTAGGAAATATTTTTGGGTAATCCCATTTATTAGCCCCGTATCCACGACCTCTATAATTCCATTTTGTTCTAATATTTTAAGGTGATAATGGATTTTTGATCTACTCACTCCTAAAGCATCTGATAAATCTTGGGCAGTTTTAGGTTTAGTTCCTAGTTTCATAATGATTTTAAGTCTTGTGGGGTCACTAACTATATTCACTTCTTCTAGTGAATCTAATATATGAACTTCTTTCAAAATATTACCTCCATTTTTAATATTAAATATATCATATCTTATTTTAAAAATCTGTCAAATATTTTTTAACGTTAAGTTTATATATCAAATCTAACTATTCATTCAATTATTTTTTAATAAATTCTTATAAATAATCTAAATATGGCTTCTAAGAATTCACTATAAATTCTTAAAAGCCATTTATTAAAATCCAAATTGAGAAATTTAATTGTACAAATCTTAAGCTTTATTCCTTAAATAGCATCAAAGGCTTGTTCTATATCTGCTATAATATCATTAATATGTTCTGTTCCTATTGATAGACGTACTGTTGCTTTTCCTATACCTTGGCTTTCTAATTCTTCATCATTTAATTGGGAGTGAGTAGTTGTTGCTGGGTGAATTACTAAGTTTTTTACGTCAGCTACATTTGCTAGGTTTGAAAATATTTTTAGCTTATCTATAAAGGCACGAGCATCTTCTTCGCCACCTTTTACATCAAAGGTAAAGATACTTCCTGCTCCATTTGGGAAATATTCTTTATAACGTTCATGGTCAGGATGGTTTTTTAATGATGATGGTCGAAGTCAAAACTTCCTCTCAGCACAAAGCTCCCATAGGTTGATAATTTACAATTACTATTATAAAGGTGTTTTTAGAATTTATAAAATATTATTAAAATTAAATAGTATAAAACTAAATAAAAGCAAAAAATAATTGAAATCCGTATGGTTCAAATCTGATATTTATATTATAATCTATATAATAAGGAGAAGTTTATGGAAGAGAAGAAAAAACTAAAATTTATTTTTATTGCATTTATCCTTTTAATCAGTTTTGGAATCCTAGGTTATATGTATTTATTAGACCTTAATTTTGTAGATGCACTATACATGACCGTGATAACTGTATCTACCGTAGGTTTTGGTGAAGTTGGAATTTCTAGTGACCAGTCTGAACTATTTTCCGTACTGATGATATTTTTAGGAGTTGGCATAGTTGGATATGCTTTTACTACATTTGTAGCAATGCTTGTAGAGGGTAAACTAGTAGATTTATGGAAGGGAAGCAAGATGGATAGGAAAATTTCAGCTTTAAATAATCACTATATAATATGCGGTTCTGGAGAAATAGCAGAGGTAATTATAGATAATTTTTTAGAAAACAATTTGGATTTTGTTGTAATAACTAATAAGACTAGAGATTTGGATGAATACAGTCATGATAATATTTTAGTAATAGAAGGCCAATCTACAGAGGAAAGTGTACTAGAACATGCTGGTATTAATAAAGCTAAGGGACTAATCTCAACCCTAGATACGGAGGTAGATAATATTGTAACCGTTCTTACAGCTAGAAATATTAATAGGGAACTATATATTATTGCCAATGCTATAAGTAAAGCTGGTAGCAAAAAATTATTAAAAGTAGGGGCTAACAAAACTTTATCAGCCGCTGAAATAAGTGGAAATAGAATGGCTTCACTAATGATAAAACCAAATATAATTTCTTTTTTGGATGTAGTTACCAGAATCGGTGATGTAGAATTAGACCTAGAAGAAGTTGTAGTTAAAAAAGGATCATATCTTGAAAATATAAGCCTAGTTGAAGCCCAGATTCCAAATAAAACAGGTCTTATAGTGCTTGCAATAAAAGAAAATACAAACGGCCAAATGATTTTCAATCCTCCCGTTGATTATATATTTAAAATAGGAGATATTTTAATAGTGTTAGGAAAAGAAGAACAGATTGAAAAGTTAAAATACCTAAGCGAATAAGCTTCTTAAATCTTTATTAGAGATTAATTGTGAGCAAAACTTATTTATATAAAAGCATCTATCATATTTGATAGATGCTTTTTTAATTTTTAAATAGAATTTAGAGCTTGTTCTATATCCGCTATAATATCATCAATATGTTCTGTTCCTATTGATAGACGTACTGTTGCTTTTCCTATACCTTGGCTTTCTAATTCTTCATCATTCAATTGGGAGTGAGTAGTTGTTGCTGGATGTATTACTAGACTTTTTACATCGGCTACATTGGCAAGGTTTGAAAATATTTCTAGATTATCTATAAAGGCACGAGCATCTTCTTCGCCACCTTTTACATCAAAGGTAAAGATACTTCCTGCTCCATTTGGGAAATACTCTTTATAAAGTTCATGGTCAGGATGGTTTTTTAATGATGGATGGTTTACCTTTGTCACTTTTTCGTGATTATTTAAATATTCGACTACTTTTAGGGCATTTTCTACATGGCGCTCTACTCTTAATGAAAGTGTTTCTACCCCTTGTAATAATAAGAATGCATTAAATGGTGATATAGATGCTCCTGTATCTCTAAGTAAGATTGCTCGTATATACGTTGTTAGTGGTCCTTGAGCTGCTGCTTTAGTAAAGGATACACCATGGTAGGATTCATTAGGCTCTGATAAATTTTTAAATTTACCAGAAGACGCATAATCAAAAGTACCATTTTCTACTATGATGCCACCTAGGGTAGTTCCGTGACCTCCAATAAATTTTGTAGCAGAATGAATTACTACATCTGCTCCATGATCTATTGGTCGAATTAAGTATGGGGTAGCAAAAGTGCTATCTATCACTAGTGGAATGTTATGTTTGTGGGCTAGAGCAGCTACTTCATCAATGTTAATAATATTGCTATTTGGATTACCTAAAGTTTCGATAAATATTAGTTTTGTATTTTCTTTGATAGCTGCTTCAAAGTTTTCTACTTTAGATGGGTCTACAAATGTAATATCCACCCCATAATCAGGAAAAGTGTGGCGTAAATAGTTGTAGGTTCCTCCATAAATAGTCTCTGCAGATACAATATGATCCCCTTTTTGAGCTAGAGCTTGGAAAACGTACGCTGTAGCAGCTGCACCACTTGCAACAGCTAAAGCTGAACTACCACCCTCTAGGGCTGCAAGACGTTTTTCTAAAACATCTTCAGTTGGATTTGTTAATCTACCATATATATTTCCAGCGTCTGTTAGGGCAAATCTACCTTGAGCTTGGTCTGTATCCTTAAATACATATGAAGTTGTTTGATATATAGGAACAGCACGGGCTCCTGTAGCTGGATCTGGCTCTTCTTGTCCAACATGTAGGGCTAGGGTTTCAAATTTTGCTTGGTTAAGTTCTTTGGTCATGATAATTTTCTCCTTAATTTTTGTTTTTTATATTTACTAATAACGTGTACTTATTTTAATCATTTTTAAACAGTTTTAAATTATAAGGAGATACATTCGTTCATCCCAAAGGGTGGACCTGAAGCTCCTTATATTTTCTTGGTATATCATAGTAAGCTCCATTCCATAAAAAAAGAGGAGCCGCTAGGCTCCTCGTAGTCTAATCCCAAATTTATCGCTAACGATTTTTGGGTACAAGAAAGCCTGCCCATGAATTCATCATGTGCATCATACCCATCATCATATTTTTGTTTGAATGAATGCAGTACATATTAGCCTCCTTGTTTTTATATTTGCGATTATTCTATACCAGTTTTTTACTATTGTCAAGTATTAACCAATTAAATTTTATCCGGCTTTGACAAGTTTTAGTTTTTGTGATATTTTTATTAAAATCAAATCAAGAGAATAGTATCTAGTCTATTGGATTTATAAAAAGCTTTTTATTTTAGTGGAAGAAATGAAGTGAGACTATTAGAACATATTAATAGTGAATTAAGGTGGTAACGTGAGTCTTTGCCCTTATGGGTGAAGGCTTTTTTTTAAAAAATATTTAAAATAAAGGAAATAATATCATGCCAATTATTCTAGAAGATGGACTGATTACAAAAGAAAATATTCTAACAATAGATATTGAAAACTCGAAAGAGCGAAATGAAAAAGATATAAAAATTGCCATTGTAAACCTCATGCCCAACAAGGAAGAAACAGAAATTAATTTATTAAAGCTCCTTTCTAGTGAATATCAAATAGAAGTAGATTTTATTAGAACTCAAAGCTATGTAAGCAAAAACTCCGATCAACAAAGGTTAGATAAATACTATAAGACCATAAATGATATAAAAAACAATAAATATGATGGTTTAATAGTAACTGGAGCACCAGTAGAAGATAGACCCTATAGTGATATTGCTTATTGGAAAGAATTAACAGAGATTTTTGATTTTGCAAAAACCAATGTTAGATCTACCCTATTTCTCTGCTGGGCAGCTGTTGCAAGTTTAGAATATATTTACAATATAAAGTCCACCTTTGTAGAAGATAAGATTTTTGGAATATATGAATATGAAAAGAATGTAGATTCTAAACTACTGACAGGACTTGATAACCGTTTTATTATCCCCCAATCTCGCTACAAAAAGCTAGATAAAAATAATATTTCTACTGATGAATTAAAAATCTTAGCCGAAAATAAAGAAACTGGAGTAAGTCTTATAGAATCAGCTGATAGCAAATTTATCTTTAACCTAGGCCATCTAGAGTATTCAAAAGAAACCTTGCATAATGAATACGTAAGAGATATTAGTAAAGGACTAGCTACAAAAATACCCAGAAATTATTATATAAATTCTACAGCTAGTATAGGAAATGTAAATTATAGTTGGAAATCTACAGCAAAAAGTCTTTTTAAAAATTGGATTAATTATTATATCTTTTAGAAAGACTATATGAAAATTTAGAAGATAAATATGTAATAATTGAATATTAACTGGCAATCGAAATGTAAATATAAGGGGCTACCACCAACATTCCCCTATTATAACTATGGTTATTCACCACTTGTACTACTAGCCCATTCATTAATAAAGTTCTTCTTACTGTGTATCAGATGATTTTTCTTTAATTTCATTCGCTCGACCCACTTAAAAAGCACCTATCAATTTTGATAGTTGCTTTCTTATTCTTTTAAAAACGTTATCTGTAATTTCATCCTATATTATTTCGAACTAAAATCTCTATTTTCATAAACCTAAAAACCATAATTTTATTATATTTATAGCCTTTTGCGATTGATATAAAATTGCATATTCCTAATATTTATTAATAAATATTTATATATATTCTTCTATGTTTATAATATTTTAATATTTTTAAAAAATGCTAAATCTTTCTATAACAAAATAATAACAATCTATTTTAGATCAAATCAGAAACATATAAATATGTTTACCAACCTACGTTATTCATTAAATATTAATATTCTCTACCAAAGATTTGTACTTTACTCATTTCTTTACTTTTTATAAATAGCATATATAAGTTAAAGCTAAGCTTAAGTTATAGATAATTATAGCTAAAAATAGGAAAACCTTTCAAAGTTTTATATTTTAGAAAAATATAAATATAACTAACTTTGTTTTGACACTGCTACAAATTAACGTATAATTATTCTCGTTAAAGATTTAATAACATATGATTAGGAGATGTAAAAATGTTTAAAATCAATGTACCTTACGATGACACAACTATGGAAGTTGCACTAGAAGATGAAAACTTTGCAGGTAAATTAGAAGGAAAACAAACTAATTATATACCTGAAAAGCCTCAAGACCAAATAGTAGAAGACTCTTTAGATAATCCAATTGGACAAAAGAGTTTAGAAGAACTTGTAGTAGGTAAAAAGGATATAGTTATTATCAGTTCAGACCATACCCGTCCAGTTCCTTCAAAAATAATTACACCTATTTTATTAAGAAGAATACGCTCAGCTAATCCAGATGCTCGCATACGTATTCTGGTAGCTACAGGATTCCATCGTCCATCAACTAGAGAAGAATTAATAAGTAAATATGGACAAGAAATTGTAGATAACGAAGAAATTGTAATGCATGTATCAACTGATGATAGTTCAATGAAACAAATTGGAACTTTACCAAGCGGTGGAGCTTGCATAATTAACAAAATTGCTGCGGAATGTGATCTTTTAATTGCTGAAGGTTTTATAGAAGCTCACTTTTTTGCAGGATTTTCTGGTGGAAGAAAATCTGTTTTACCAGGTATTGCTTCTTATAAAACTATCATGGCTAACCATAGTGGTGAATTTATAGAAGATAAAAATTCAAGACCTGGAAATTTAAGCCATAATTTAATCCATGAAGATATGGTTTACGCAGCAAGGACTGCAAAACTTGCATTTATAGTTAATGTTGTATTGAATGGAAAACATGAAATTATCGGTTCATTTGCTGGTGATATGGAACAAGCTCATAAGGTAGGTTGTGATTTTGTTCGAGAACTAGCTAGCGTTAAAAAAATTGACTGTGATATTGCTATTACAACAAATGGTGGTGCTCCTCTTGATCAAAATATATACCAAGCTGTAAAAGGTATGACTGCTGCAGAAGCAACAGTAAAAGAAGGTGGAGTTATTATCTGTTGTTGCGCATGTGGTGATGGTCATGGTGGTGAAGGTTTCTACCACAATATTGCTGATGTAAAAGATCCTAGAGAATTTGAAGAATTAGCCGCTAACACTCCAAGACTAGAAACTTTACCAGATCAATGGACTGCTCAAATTTTTGCACGTATTCTTTCACACTATCATGTAATAATGGTATCTGACCAAGTAGATGAAAAGCTTGTAACTGACATGCACATGCAACTTGCAAGAACCATGGATGAAGGAATAGAAAAAGCTTATGAAATCATGGGTAAAGATGCAAAAGTTGTTGTTATTCCAGATGGTTTAGGCGTAGTAGTTGAAAAGTAAATATATAAGGAGATAAGATGTTTTCAAAATTAATAGCAGAATTTCTAGGAACTGCCCTTATGATAATTTTTGGGGTGGGCGTTCATTGTGACGAAGTACTTAATAAAACCAAATACCAAGGTTCAGGACACTTATTTGCCATAACTACATGGGGATTTGGTATAACTATAGTACTTTCAGTATTTGGAGATGTATGTATAAACCCAGCTATGGCGTTAACACAATCAATTATTGGTCTTATTCCTTGGTCTTACTTTATTCCTTATGTTATAGCTGAACTTCTAGGGGCGTGTGTAGGAGCTCTTATTTGTTATGTATTATATAAAGATCAATTTGATGCTTCTCTAGATATAGATCCAGTAAAAATAAGAAATATATTTTCTACAAATCCTATCCATAGAAGCATCCCTAGAAACTTTTTTGTAGAGTTTTTTGCAACCTTTATCTTTCTATCATCTATTTTAGGTCTTGTAAAAAATCAACCAGACTTTGTACCAATAGGTGTTGGATTGTTAGTATGGGCTATTGGTATGGGTCTAGGTGGTCCAACAGGATTTGCAATGAATCCAGCTAGGGACCTAGGTCCAAGACTTGCTTATAGCTTATTACCAATCAAAAACAAAACAGATAATGATTGGAAATATGGACTAACAGTACCAGGAATTGCACCTTATCTAGGTGCCGTTGCAGCAGCATTGTTTGCTATATTTTATTTAGGATTTTAAAATATATATTATTAGACTAATCAGCATAAAGATTTTAACCTTTATGCTGATATTTTTTTTATAAGTTTACAAATAAAATAATTTTACATATTTTATTTGAGGTATCTGATAAAAACCTATCTTTTTATCTATCAAGTCACTTAGCCATAATAGGTAAAAATATTTCTATTAATAGAATATAACTTTATAAGCGCTATATCTTCCTAATTTTTTAGTTAAGATTTTTAGTTATGGTGTATATTTAGATATTCGATCATAGTTTCAGCCAGTTTTATACCATTCATATTCTGGATTTGATTCATATTAATTGTTATTTCTCCATATCCCATTGCAAGGTTTATTTTGGTCAAAGACTTTTTTAATAATGATAACTTATCCAAATACATTTTCTCATCTTTCAAAAATATTGATATCATCCCTTGGTTCATTAAAGGCATATACTCTATCCTATCAACTGAGTTCCAATTAATTAAAGAATTTTTCAAAGATAATATACTTGATTGTCATAAAATCCATCGTTTTCTAGAATTAAGATTGGTTTATTTATTAAAATATTTTTAATGTAAAAGAATGTTGTCACACAAAAAAATATAATTCCAAATAAAGCAATAATTGTTATAAGCATAGTAAATAAAATATTACCTATAGAAAATCCAAATAATAATATAAACATTGACAAGACTGTCATGAAAATGCCCATTAAACTCAACTTTATACTTTTAAACTTATCGCTAAATATTTCTACTCTGTTATTCATGGTTCTTCCGAACAAATTTTAATGCTAAATATTAATAAACTTTTAGACATAATTAAAATATTTTGTCTTGTTTTATTATTATAACCTATTTTATTAGTTCTAATCACTTTTTAGCTTGACAAAATTTAATAACTTTTATCGGTCATTATAGAGAATTTTAAGTAAACAAAAAGACCTACTAAAGATTTCCTTTAATAGGTCTGAAATATACAAATAGATTATTAACTTGTGATTAGGGATATGAAATGATTAATCGTTCCATTTTCAATCAATATATAAAGACCGAGTCCAATAAACACGACTGGTACAATTATTTTTTCGTACTTTTCTACGACCTCTCTGATAGTAGAAATTGAGGCGAGACTTTGAGATAATTTGCATAGAATCAAAATCCCTAACGCAAATATTACTAAACTTATACTAATCTCAATCAAACTCTTTCCTGTAAAATAGGGAATATAAATTCCTAAATTATCCCCACCCATTGCCACTGTTAAACCTGTAAATGCTAAGATTTTTGATCCATCTCCGGTAATTTTTCCCTCGATGTCTTCTTCATCAATATCTTCATCCACAAAAATTGCTCTTATACCAAGACCTAGTGGAATTAGACCAAGGAGTCCGATAATCCAATCTTGTGGAATAAAATTTAAAAAGTAAGCGGCAATAAGACTAACCAGGACAAGCAGTCCTGTACCTAAATACTGTCCTGCATAAATTGATTTCAAGCCTTTCTTGCCTTGACTGGCGAATAAAATAGTCAAAACAACTAAATAGTCAATTGATGTAGAGACAAAAACTAGTAATGCGGATACTATTGTTTCCATTATTTCTCCTTTCAAAATGTTTAATTTTTATAACTAATCAAAAATTGACTGCATACACATTTTGCCTTGGCAGTTGCCAAAGGAGACATTTGAAGAAATAATTTCACAATTTTCTCACCTTTTCTTTTAATATTAGCTAAAGTTTACTAAAATAGTCGGATTTTGTCAAGTATATGGTTCTTGTTTAACATGCTTCTGCTTCTAGGTTAATCTTGTACAGTATCTCCAAAGGTTTGATTTTTTCCTCTGTTCTTCCAAGCAATTCTCCTGTAAATATCCTTTTTAGAGCAATAGGCAATACTTGAAAGTGTGTATTTTTTTTAATAAATTCTTCTATTACCTTTGCCGTTCACCATATTATCCCATCATTACATTTCTTATCCAACTATATTGAAGATTTATTTATGCAATATAAAAAAATTGCTTCTAACTTTATCTTAAAAATCCAAAAATCCGTTATTTTAAAAATCTTATAGCCTGTTATCTTATTTTCTTGACATCAATATCACCGTCTCCACATGGCTTGAGAAGTCAGTATGGATAAAATTTAATTTTTTTCAAAATCCTCGTATTTGGGAATACGCCAATCAATAAACATCTTATAATTTACTAAATCATTCTAAAGTAGGAAAATACAGCTCATGGTTTAGCTCAATTTTGTTTAATAATTAAAGGATATAGTTTGTTTACGTACATTTACTTCTGCTTCTACCCCAAAAGGAATTATACATCTTGGAGTTGAGTGTCCAATATTTATATTATAGACAATAGGTAAATCTTTATTGGTAATTTCTTCTAATAAAATAGATTTATACTCCTCATAATAGATTTCATTTTGAGGTTTTCCTACTAGTATTCCTGATAATTTATCAAATATTCCGTAGTCTTTTAGAGAAAGTATCATTTTCCTATATAAATCTGGTTTTGGTTTTTCTTCGCTTGATTCTATAAGTAAAATCTTATTCTCCCATGCCTCAAGGCTTGGAAATAACTCATATTTGCTACAAATTTCTACTGTATCTTCAAATCTAGAATTATCGAACATATCATATATTGATTCTATGCATCCGCCTAAAATTTTTCCACTAAATATAGGATTTCCTCTTAAAAGCTCAAAACCAGTATTACTATGGCTTTTCATTTCTATTCCAATAGCTTTCTCGCTAAAATCTTCCCTTGCCTCATACCAAACTTCACTAGGATGTATCACATTTATTTTCCCTGTTTTTATAAGTTCTAAAAAGTATTTTTCTGTATAAGCTAACATACTAGCAGATAGTTCGCACACATCTGGCAAGAAAGCCTGACCATAAAATGTTTTTATCCCAAGCTTATTTAGCATAAAGTGATTTATTGTTGAGTCAGAAAAGCCTAAAAAAAGTTTTTGTTTAACAATATTTTTTAATCTATCCCCTTCGAACAGATAAGGTGCTAATCTATAAGTATCTTCTCCACCAATAGTACATAAAATCATATCAATAGTGTCATCTTCAAAAGCAAGTATCAAATCATCTGCCCTAGCTTCCGGATGATTCTTTAAAAAATCAATACCTTTCAAAGAATTAGGTAAAAACTCTATTTCTACTCCTAGCTTATTTAATCTATCTAATCCTATTTTTATTTCATGCTCAATAAAACTTTCCCCCAAAACACCATTAGATAAACTAACAATTCCTATTTTTTTTATCATTTTTCCTCCTTGTAGATACTTATTTTCTTGTCATCAATACCACAGTCTCAACATGCGTTGTCTTTTGATTGGGGACATAATTTTTTATCCTCGTCATTCTTGTAGGAACACAATTTATTAATGTCATTGTCTTTTGCATTTTTTCTTTTATCTTTAAAGTTATTAGAATCTTGACTATCTTTATCTCCTGTTTTGAAATAGAATGTTAAGTCATAAGGATGAACTGTTCCGTCTTTGTCAATTCTTCCCACCACGACTTTATCAACTATGCTTTCAAATACTGTTCTGTTAAATTCCTCTATAATTTCTTTGTTTTCTAAGACCTTTTTAAATTGCTTTAATCTTTCTTTAATAGAGTTTTCATCTTTGATAGTTAGCTCTAGTGTTTTCTTTTCATCAAGTAATTCTTCTTTTTGTTTTGTAAGTTTTTTATACTTTTTAGCATAAACTTCTTCGTCTATACTATCTTCTAAATGAAGATCGACTAACTTTCTTTCTTGACTAATGATTCTATTTAATTGGTTTTCTATATTCTTCAAATCTTTGACTAAAGTATTATCATTTATTTCTTCTTCTACAATTTTTAAAAAGTCATCTATTACTGTTGAATCTGCATGGCATAATTGCCTATAGCTTTCAACAAATGCTTTTTCTATTGCTGTTTCTTGTATTCCCTTTGAATGAGGACAATATTTTTTACCTTTTTTTGTTGATTTTACACATTGCCAGTTAATTTTTTTGTAAATTGAACTTGTGTGCCAAGTTCTTCTTGAAAGTATTTCGCCACAAAATCCACATTCCAGCATACTTGAAAAAGCATATTGCCTTGATAGTTTTTCTCTTTTTCTATCCTTATTAGCAATAGTGTTTCTATTTTGTGCTCTCCTGAGTCTAATCTCCTGTGCCTTTTCAAAGTCTTCTCTTGATATAATTGGCTCGTGGTGATTTTCAATGTGATATTTATCAGATTCACCAAAGTTTGCTAATCTTCTTTTTGTTATGGGATCAACTGTGAAGGTCTTTCCCATTAGTATATCGCCAATATACTTTTCATTTTTAATTATTCCTAACACTGTAGTATCAGACCATTTTGTTTTACCTCTAGGGGTGAGATATCCTTGTTCTTCTAGTTCCCTACCAATGACCGAACCACCATTGCCTTCTAAATATCTTTTAAAGATATATCTAACAATTTTGGCTTCTTCTTCATTTATAGAGATGCTTTTTGTTATAGGGTCATAATCATATCCAAGGCAACCTTGAAAGCCAATAAGCTCCCCTTTTTCCATTTTCATTTTCAGTCCTTTTTTTACATGGGCTGAGGTATTTTCTACTTCTTGTTGAGCTACTGAACTTAATATTGTTAATAATAGCTCTCCATCCATTGTCAAAGTATCTATATTTTCTTCTTCAAATACTACACCAACGTTATTTTCCTTGAGTAGTCTTACATATTTTAAGGTATCTAATGTATTTCTAGCAAATCTTGATATAGATTTAGTAATTATCATGTCTATATCTCCATTTTGGCAATCGCTAATTAGTCTCATGAAATCTGCTCTTTTAGTAGCAGTTGTCCCTGTTGTCGCTTCATCTGCATATATACCAGCCAGAGTCCAGTTCTTATTATTTTTTATTAGATTTGTGTAATAATCAACTTGCGATTTATATGATTCAAGTTGGTCTTTACTATCAGTGCTAACTCGACAATATGCTGCAACTCGTTTTAAATCTAAATGTAGTGCATTTCTATTTCTAGCTCCTGTATTTGAAGCTTTTATTAATTTTACTTTAGTATTCATTTTACCTCCTTCCCATTTTGTATCTTTCTACAGTGTTATTATATCACAAGATTAACTACTTTCTATCTCTCTTCTTATAATCATTTTCTATTCTATTTTTTATTTTTGTATATTCCTTATCATTAATTAATTTAAGATCATAAAGTCTACATAACATAGCAACTCTCATGCTATAAACTTTTATTGCTTTCATAATAACCTCCTATGTAAATTTAAGTTTTTTGACATTGACAAGTGCCTTGGATTAGCAACATAGGAATCTCACCTCCGCCTCTGTTCAGGATGAGCCGGCTTCAACCTTAGAAGTATCATTATCCTCATTTTCTTCATAGCGAATAGGGTATCCCTCCCTATATTCAAACTCTTACTTATCGCTCCCTTTCTTCTTCCCTTGCTTTTAGCTTAGCAGTACTTGTTTTACCGAATTATTCAGCAGAAAGATCTTGGCGGATAGGTTATTACGCTCCAAAAATGATTAACGTCTTGTCTTGGTCTATTCAATTGTTAAGGTTCAAAATTTATCGAGAGTTATTAATCTTTTTAAAATTTGACCATCAGAAAATACTTATCTTGATGAAACAAAATTGTTTAAAATTACCCTCTTATACTTAACAGTGAAAAGAAGTCTTTCTTGGTAACCAATTTTCAAAAATAAATTTGGTTAAATAAAAAGGTCTAATTCCCACTGCATAAGTAACAGTGAAAATTAGACCCTCTTGCTAAATGTCATCTAAAAGTTTCCCAACATTTCCTTTAGTTTTTCTAAGACTTTATTACGCCTTTTAATAACGGCTGGATGAGAAATATTCAGTTTAGTAGCTACTTCTCTAATTGTTTCTTCTTTATAAAAAAGACTTTCTACCAAATCCCTTTCAACAGGGTTGAGTTTAGAAATAGCTCTTCTTACTTCTTCAATCATTTCCTTTGTTTCGATAATTTTTTCAACATCAAATTCCAGATCTTCTAAATTTTCTTCGAAGTTTCCATCATGATCATAGGAACAAAAAAAGAAACAGTTATTTAACCTGTCTCTTCTTATTTGATATTTCTCTTTATTCAATTCACTATGATAGGCAAGATATACTTCCTTGCTAACAACTATTTTCTTTCCTTCTACAAATAAATAATATTCTTTGTCCATTAATTTTTCCTCCTTGTTGACATGAATTTCTTTTGTTTGAAAATAAAATTCACACAAGGAGGGCTTCTAATTCTATGCATATATTCTCCTGGGCATAAAAAAAGACCGAAAGAAAATAAATTCTTTCAGCCAATAAATGCCAATATTAAATTTAGGTGCAAATCACCCATCATGGATATTATATATGCACTTAAGTACACATAAAATTCGTATATGGTACTTTTTTCATTCGGAAATAGTACGCAATCAGTTCGTCATAAATTAATTTCTTAGATGTTCATTATTTCTTCAATGCTACGACCGTCTTCAAGTTGGCTAATAGCAGTCGGTAAAGTATATCCCCAAATTATTACACCAACCAATGCAATTGCTTCCTTTTTTCTTTGGTAATAAACAGTTCTCTCTAAAGATACACTTCTCATACAAGCTTCATCAGTAATCTTTTTTTCAGCAATGTAGTATTTATAAATAATCTTATGATAGATTTCTCCATATTCTGGATAAACTTTTAGCCTAACACAGGCATCATAAATTATTAAAAGCATAAGCTTACTATCCATTACATTGGAAACTCTATTATTAAACTTTTCTTCAACTTTTTCTGGAGCAAATGTAGAAAGATACAAGTAAGCAGATTCTGAAGTTGATCCATAGTTTTCTTTACTCTCAAACATCATAAAATTTGCCCTACTATCTACTGCCCAGGTAACTTGTCTATATAAACTTAAAATAAGTTTTGCAGCTGAACTAATTTCTTCAAATTTCAAGTTACTATCTGTATACATGTTCATTATATTCTTTAAAGTTTTACTTATTCTCAATCTAATCACCCCAATACAACTTATTTGCAAAATTGAATGTTTGTGCTATAATATGAATATAAGTTCAGTTTGTATTATATCTCAAATTGAAAAATAATTCAAGTACTATTGTTCGTATTAAAATTTATAAATGCACATTAGTACAGGAGGTTAAAATTATGGCTTTTGCGGATAGATTAAAGGATTTTCGTGAAAAAGAAAAGTTAAGTCAAGCAGATTTTGCAAAAATGATAGGAATAAGTACAAGAACTCTTGTACATTATGAAGACGGAGAAAGATACCCAAGAGATGTCGAGGTTTACAAAAAAATAGCTGAAGTTATGGACTGTGATTACAATTATCTTCTAGAAGAAAGTGACGAGTTTTTAAATAGAGTTTATAACATGGGTGGCAAAAGAGAATTAGAAAAAGCTAGAGCATTAACAGAAGGTCTAAGCTCTTTATTTGCTGGTGGAGAAATTTCTGACGAAGATAAAGATGCTGCTTTTGAAGCTATTACTCGTGCTTATTGGGAGGCTAAAAGAGAAAACAAGAAATACGGTCGTAAGAAAAAAGATTAGGTGATTTTATGAGCATGAATCGCTATATATATGATAAGGTTAATCGACTTATAAAAAAATATAAGACACGAGATCCTATCGAATTAATAGAAGCTTTGAATATTAACCTGGTATATCTACCTGAAACAAAAATACTTTTAGGAATGTACCATTATATTCAAAGGAACAGATTTATTTTTATCAGTAGCAACACAAATTTTAATAGAAAGACCATATTAGCACACGAATTAGGTCACGATCAACTTCACAGAGATTATTGTATGAGTGGCGGAGCTTTTCATGACCAAACAGTACTAAACCCTACAAATAAATTTGAAACTGAAGCTAATATTTTTGCAGCTCATTTATTAATTAGTGATGAGGACGTCCTAGATAATATCAATGATCAAGTTTGTGATTATGAAATTGCTGGGCAATTAGGTGTAGATATAAATTTACTAAATCTAAAAATTTCTGAGTTAGCAAAAATGGGCAAGTTTAATAAACCAGTTAATGTTAATATACCTCAGGGAGATTTTCTTAAAAACTATCGCCCTGAACATGATGATTATTATTAGGAGACTCTATGGGAATTTTTATTACAGGATATTTTCTATTAATCCTTTCTGGAATAGTTTTCTACTATCTCATCTCTACCTACTCTGTAAAAATCTCAGCATTTTTGATTGATTTTATAGTTGTCGGTTTAGGATTTTATATATCCATAAAAGATAAACTAGATAACAAATTAGCTATTCCCCTTTCAATTACAGTAGTAATAATTTATGGAATATTGCTAGTTTTAATAAATCAAAAGCTACCAAGGATTAGTAAACTTTTAAACTATATAATTGCTTTTATAGGATCATCAGTTGCTTTATGGTTGGCACTTGATTTTATTACAAGCACACTAAGTGCTTTTAGAATAGTAGGTCAAACTTATCATCAATTACCAATAACAAAAAGTATGATGATAAATTCCTTTATACATTATGTAATTGTGTTCTTGATTAGTATTCCAGTGTTTAAAGGTAGAATGAAATTTATACTTGGAGGAAATTATGAGTAAAGAAATGAATAAAAACAAAGACGAAAATCAAGAAAAAAATGAACTTCAAATTAGATCATCTGCTGCTGAATACTTGACTTTTATTGCAGCTAATGGTGATGATCAAGAAGCTATAGAAATTAGATATGAAGATGAGAATATTTGGCTAACTCAAAAGATGATGGCAGCTCTTTATGATGTTAGTGTCGCAACAATAAATGAACATCTTAAAAAAATCTATGCCGATAGTGAATTACAAGAAGAAGCAACTATTAGGAATTTCCTAATAGTTCAAAAAGAAGGTTCTAGAAATGTTTCAAGAGAAACAAAACACTACAACCTACAAGCAATTATTGCAGTAGGCTTTAAAGTAAATAACGAACGTGCCGTCCAATTTAGAAAGTGGGCAAACCAAATTGTAAAAGATTTTACAATTAAAGGTTGGGCAATGGATGATGAAAGACTCAAAAATTCTGGCACAAAACTTACCAAGGATTATTTCGAAAAATTACTTATAAAAATTCGTGAGATTCGATTATCTGAAAGAAGATTCTATCAAAAAATCACAGATATTTATGCTACTTCTTTAGACTATGATCCATCTGCAAAAGCAACAAAAAGATTTTTTGCCGCTATTCAAAACAAATTACACTATGCCATTCATGGAAAAACTGCAGCTGAATTAATTGTAGATAGAGCCAATCACAAAACTAAAAATATGGGACTTACTACTTGGGAAGGATCCCCAGATTCAAAAATTCATAAATATGATGTAGTTGTTGCAAAAAATTATCTAAACGAAGAAGAATTAAATCAAATGCAAAGAATTGTTTCATCATATTTGGACATGGCAGAACTGCAAGCAGAAAGACATATCCCTATGACTATGGAAGATTGGGAAAAAAGATTAAATGGATTTTTGCAATTATGGGATAAAGAAATCTTAAACGATGCAGGAAAAGTATCCGCAGCCCTTGCTAAAAAACACGCAGAGAGTGAATTTGAAAAATACAGAATTATACAAGATAGACTCTACAAAAGTGATTTTGATAAATTCTTGGAATTAGAAGATGATACTAAAAAATTAGAAGAATAACTTAATATACGCTTAACGCTTATAACTTTAATAGCAAGCACAGTAAGTGTACGGACACTTACGAAAAAATTAATGGAGCAAACCTTTACGGAATGCTCCATTTTTTTAATTTTTACCTTGTTAGGTAGAACCCTAAGACCCCGAAATATATTTATAAAGGAGAATAAAATGGCAAATAGATTTAGAAATGAAAGAATAGAAATAAAATTAACTAAGGAAGAAAAGGAAGTTTTTGAAAAGAAAATGAAACTTGCTAATTGCAAAACTATGTCCCACTTTCTTAGGAAATGTGTAATAGAAAAAGAAATTTATGTTGTGGATTTAGAACCATTTAGAAACTTACAATGGCTACTTTCAAATGCAACAAATAATATAAACCAGATCGCCAAGGCTACTAATACAACTGGTGTTATTTACAAAAATGAAATTGAAGAAATAAATAAACAGATAGAAAAATTATCAAGAGAAATATGGCAGATCCATTCCCTACTTCTAAATAAATCAAAAGAAAGTTCTGGTGATTAGTATGGCAATTACAAAAATACATCCTATAAAATCAACTCTAAATTTGGCAATAGACTATATAACTAAGAGTGGAAAAACTGATGAAAAAATCTTGGTATCTTCCTTCAAATGCCATCCATCTACTGCCCATATTCAATTTATGAAAACACGAGAAGACAATGATACTAAAGGTACAGTTTTGGCTAGACATTTGATCCAATCTTTTCTACCAGGAGAGGTTGATCCTATAAAAGCTCACGAAATTGGAATGGAATTATGTAAGAAAATTTTAAAAGAAGATTATGAATTTGTTCTTGCAACTCATATAGATAGAGGTCATATTCATAACCATATTATTTTTAATAATGTTAATTACAAGACTGGTAAATGCTACCAGTCTAACAAAAAAACTTACCATAAAATCAGGTTTCAAAGTGACGAATTATGTAAAGAAAATAAGCTCTCAGTCATTGATGAATATTATGAAGCTTACAAAAGAAAATATAAAACTGCTGGTAAGTCTTGGTACGAATATGACCAAAACAAGAAAGGAAATTCTTGGAAGTCTAAACTGCAATTTGATATAGATAGAATGATTAATAAGTCTAAATCTTGGGAAGAATTTTTAGATAATATGAAATCTATTGATTATGAAATTAAGTTTGGCAAACACATTGCTTTTCGTCATAAAGATAAAAAAAGATTTACAAGAGCTAAGACTATCGGAGAAGATTATACCGAAGAAAAAATCAAAGAAAGAATAGATTTAGCCATTAAAAATAAAGCTAATCCTATTAAAAAACGTGTAGGAAATGTTATTGATATCTCTACTAATGAAAAAGCAAAATCCTCTAAAGGTTACGAAGTCTGGGCAAGAAAACACAATATCAAAACAATGGCTGATTCAATAATTAAACTTAGAGAACAAGGAATTAATTCAATTACTCAACTCGATGACCTGATCAAAAAATCTGCTGATGATAGACAAGGCTTATTAGATAAAATAAAGAAAATTGAAACTGAAATGAAGAGTTTATCCCAAGATATGGAAAATATAAATACTATAAATAAGTATCGTGAAATCTACAAATACCACAAGAAAAATCCTGAAGATAAGCAATTTGCAGAGGAGTACTATAGCGAACTTTCCGTATATAAAATAGCCGCAAAAGAAATTTTAGAAAACTATAAAAAACTACCAAATACAAAAGAAATACTATCAAATCTCGATAAATTGCAAGAAAAAAAGAACACCCTTATGCAAGAGTATTCTTTGAATAAAGAGCAATTTTCTGACCTTGTTCAGTATAGGAAAAACTATGAAAATTATTATGGAAAGGAAGTAGAGAGGTAAAATAAAATGAAACTCTAAACAATTTAACATACAAAACAAAATTCTAATTATTATGGGATAAAGATATTTGTTAGATATATAAATAGGATAAAAAACCATTATCAAAGATATTAAAATGAGCAAAACTCCATGGACAGCAATAATAAATTTTTTTCGTGAATCAATTTTCATAAATACCTCTTTAAATAATAAGCTGCTGCAAAACTATGATTGTATCGTATCATCACTAGAATCACAACATGAAATTTTCAGTCCCGTTTGATAACTTATTGAAATTTTTGTATGTGGTCTTTAGTTGAAATCTACAAATTTTTGATTCTGCAACAGCCCTTGTGTTTTTACTATGCTTTCTTAATTATTCTAATTTTCACAACATTTTTTGTAGAAATACTACTAATACATAAAATACAAATTATGGTATTTTATATTTTTTTAATTACTTATAATAATTCTTATATAACCTATACGATAGAGGTAAAGATATTAATATATATAGTATAGTTACAATAATATTATATAATTCCATATTCTGTTGTGAAAAGAAATTAATTTTATCATATATATTTAAGACTGCTACTTTATCTTTAAATGTAATTAATGCTTGAAGAGCTGGTATTCCATAAGCAAATATTTTATACATTTTTTTCTTAATTAACGAACTAATTAATATCGATATATTTAGATTGATTGAAAACAACATTATTAACTTAATATTAGTTATTTGTTCGTTAAAATTTAGGTTGACATCCATTTTCTTTAAAATTAGCAAATAAAGTAATGACATTAAGCACCCAAGTAACGAATAAAGAAGAATAACTAAATACTGAGTTGTCATTATTTTTCTAGCATTAACAGGGACCAATCTTTCAAATACAAACTTTTTGTATTTTTGATCATAGCTATAGGCAAGTAACATGGTAGGTAAAAAGCCTAAATACAATAATACCAACTCATGAGCAGATTCAAATATACTGATTAAAATTACTATTATTAGTAAAGACATAAATAAGAGAAATCTTCTTTTAGAAAGATTAATGTAATATGAAAACAATCCTCTCATGTATCTTCCTTATTTAATATTCTTTCTTCATAAAAATTAGTATAGACACTAAATACGATATTAGGAAAAATACTATAGAAAAACCTATAAAAGCTAATATTATATTGGTGTAGTTATAAAAATCAAAAACATTTGTTAATCCGAGAACTTTTTTTACTATTTCCATAAATAGTCTTACAGGAATTAAGGTAAATATGAAAGCTGCAATCCCTATTTCCTTAATACGATCTTGTCCGACTACAAACATCATACATAGTACTAAACCACCATAAATAAGAGTCATTCCAATACCTGTTGCTAATAAATTTATTTGATGACTTTCGAGTTGAGTTTTATCAAATACCTGTTTTATATACACCATTGAATATATTAATGTAATGCACATTAAAGATATAATAAAATATTCCAGAAATCTAGCTCTTACTATTGTTCTTTTTCTTATAGGAAAAAGAATTTCAGTTTTGTAATCATCATTTTCCATATAATTCGATATACTTAAAAAGAAAATAAGAGGAGCAAACAACATTAAGCCATAGGAAATAAGCGGGATATATTCTCTAGTTATTTCAAGATAGAACAATCCTATAATAAGCATTAAAAATACAAAGATATGCTTTAACTTAAGTCCAGAAACAATTAAATCTTTTTTTATTAGTCCCATCATAGTACAATACCTTTAGAATATATATTCATAATTTCTTCAAGAGTCGGATTTTCTATTATACTATTATCAATAGATTTGTCTAAGTCATCTCTAGATTTTAATAAAACGACTACTTGGTTATTTTTTTGTAAATAAGCTATTATGCTTGATTTATCAAGTTTATTGAAACTTTCGGAAGTACACCTAGCAATACAATTTTCATACAAGAGCTCAATTGTAGGACTTGCGAATATTAAGTTCCCCTTGTTTATAAAAACTACATAGTCACAAATATGTTCTATATCGGTTGTAATATGACTAGAAAAAACTATTGAACAATCTCCATTTTCTATAAATTCTTGAAATTTTTCTAATACTTCACTTCTTTTTACAGGGTCGAGTGAACTTGTGGGTTCATCTAAGATTAATAATTCAGGTGAATGTGACATAGCGATTACTATGGATAACATTTTTTGCATCCCTTTTGAATAATCTCCAATTTTTTTCCCATTATCAATTCCAAAATTACTTATACTACTAAAAAAAAATTTTTCATCCCATCCATGATATATACTTTTATATATTTTTGAAATTTCTTTAGCATTTAGATTAGATGGCAGGTATATTTCGTCAAAAGATACACCGATTTTTTCTTTTATATCTACATCATCTATATTAAATTCTCTACCAAATATTTTGACAGTCCCACCATCTTTGGATTTTAATCCCAAAATTAAATTCAAAGTAGTAGTTTTCCCAGAGCCGTTTTCTCCTATGATTCCTACTATAGATCCCTTTGGGACATCAAAGTTTATTTTATTTAATTTAAATCCATCATTTGGATATGTTTTTTCTATATTTTTAACTTCTAATATATTCTCCATTATTTCTCCTTTCTCATATCATCAAAACTCTTAACTTGTAAATTTACCAAGTCTAAGAACTCATCAGAATTAAAACCATTAATATAAGCAAATTTAATTGTTTCATCGATTTTTGTAATAAGATTTTCTTTTTGGTTAATTTTTAAATCGTGAATCTCAGGCTTCTCTACAAAAGTACCTTTTCCTACAACTGTGTTTAAAAAACCTTCATCTCGTAAGATTTCATATGCTTTTTGAACAGTTATAACACTGACATTTAAATCTTTAGCCAAAGTTCTCATTGCAGGAATACTATCTCCAGGTTTTATTTTTCCGTCTAATACAAGTTTTTTAATTTGCGATACTATTTGAATATATATAGGGTTTTTAGACTGATAACTTATAAGTATTTCCAAACTCTACCTCCGTCTAAATAAAAAATTAGAGATGCATACATTTATTAAGTTTAATACTCTTATAAATTAATGATCTTTTCATATGGAATTACCTTTCTAATTTTATTTTAATTGTTTTCAAGCAATAACTTGTTGAAATGACACATCGCAAATGTACATAATGTACTTATTGTACAAGTACATTTTACACTATTAGAAATATTTAATCAATACCTTAAATACATATAATGCAATAAGCAACCAATATATAATGAAAAAATATTAAAGTTTAAAAATATAAATCCAAAAAATAAAGGCAGTCCGAAGACTGCCGATATTTATCTCTCTGCACCTTTGCTATGGTCTTTCTTGTTTGACTTAGCTTTGTCATCTGTCTTAAAGCTTTTTATTTGCCCTAATATGGACTTTTTATCCTTGTCTTGACTCTTTGTCATTTATCCTAAAAGTAGACATGAAAAAGGCACCTAGATTTTTTCTAGATGCCTTCATTTGTTGGTTACTAACTTCACTACTAATTCCACAAAACATGGCTTCTGTGTTCACGCTATTCTATATAAACAATCTTGATTTTTTAATTTTTATTAGGTATCAAATTTTAAAATTTTGTTGTTTGTAGTCCCATAGAAAAAAGTTATTTTCCTTCAACACATAGGCTGACTCCACTATTGGTCTCAACAATAATACTAGTTTTATCATAAAGATAAAGTTTCGACCCTGTAGGAAATACATTACTTGAGTAATTTTCACTTCCTTCATCTACTGACTTGGATCCAGAATTATATGATTTTTTTACTTCTCCTATCAAGGTAAAATCTTTTAGACTAATATCCTCTAGATCTTTGGACCAATAATAAATTTTGTCTTCTACTTTTACCATAGGTTTATAATTAGCATCAATATCATCTTTACTTGTATTCTTTGCTATATATATTCCTCCTATTACAGTAATTAGTAATAATATAGAAGCAAAGATTTTTTTATATCTACCATCCATAAATTGTCGAACTCCATACAAACTTGCCACCATTTACAGATATACTCTTACTTGATATGGACATACTGACATAACTAGCATTCCAAGGATTCCATACAGAATACGTGTTGCTTCTTGTGTTGTAACCTCTTAAGACAAGGGCATGATTTGCTTTTTTGTATGTCCCTGTCCCATAACAACTGAGATATATTGATTTGTTAGAATTAATTTGCTTCTTTACTGAATCTAGACTTAAAGTTCCTGTACTTTCTGATGGATATGACTTTTTATTATTAGCATATTTAATTAGTTGCTTATGTGAAATAGATTTTTTCTTTAAATCGGCATAACTAACATTTGGATAGAAATATCTCATTATATTGATTGCATAAATCTTTCCTTTTCCTCTTTGTCTTAAAATTTGAGCACCAGCAAAAGCCGAACACCAAGATTGATCCCCTTGAGTTTCTGCTAGATCTAAATCAATATATTTACTACTTGAAGACCTTGGTGCATAAACCATATTATCTAGTCTATAGCTATCCTCTAAGTTTTCGATTTCCATTATATTTACTGCATTTTTTGAAGGAATTTCAGTCTCATTATATAATTTTGAATCACTAGATACTTCCAGTTCAGGATAAAAAGTCAACTGTATTTCTTTACCCGAAATAGTTGCAAAGACATTTCCCTTCACTGTATATAAAAAAGCAGGTGATTCGAGACTTGTAAGTTCAGAAATTTGATTTAAGCCATCAGAAAAATCCTTTGACAGAGTCCATCCTAATTCTCCTTCGAAATCCGATACAGCCATCAATGCTACTATTTTATTATCTATTATGATTGGTATATATGTTGATTCGTTTAAATTAAATGGTTTCCCAAATGAAATCATGTCTTCCAAAACAAATCCATCTAGAGATATTACATCTTTTAAAGCCATTAGCACGTTCTCTTTTTCGCTATTAGCATATGTAATATGATTCTCATTAACCTTATCGGAAACTAAATATAATTCTTTTACATCCGGTTGCTCACCTTCATTAGCTGCAATAGACCTCGACGATAAAACTGGTAGCATCATTACTAATGCTATCACTAATGTTAACAACCTCTTCATCCTAGAACCTCCTTTATTCATTTGTTTTTTGTAATTGATGCTTTCATCCTTCTTTTTCTAATCTCCTAGATTACGCTATTTAGTACTATTTCTACCTTATAGAATTTAGATACTTCATGTTTTAACTACCAATCTTAATCTAAAACCAAAATATCATCTTCTCAATCACCATTCTTATACCTTTGTGGATTTAAATATACCATTTAATTTCCTCCTGCACCTTCATGACACTGCTCACACTCAAACTTATCAAAACCAAATAATGTATAAACACATGTGTCTAGTTTGTTTGCAATTTCTATTCCTACTGAAATTGTGGCTTGAGCCTCTCCACGTTCCAAAAGACTAATAAATTGTCTTGTTACACTAAGCCCATCAGCTAATTGTTCTTGGGTTAATTCTTTTTCTTTCCTAATTTTTCTTATACTATTTTCCAAAGTATTTTGAACCTACCTATCTAACATTCTTAATTTAACTCTATTATAATATATTTCTTTTTATATTGCAAATATATTTGCATTGTTATTAAAACTTATCAAAGTCTTCTTGTGTAGCCACTTCCTTATATTTATAATCATCGTTATTCTTTTCTGTGAACATATCATTTACAAGTCCAATTGTTAGTAGGAATAAATCAGAAACAGAAAGACCTAATTCTACAGCCCTTAATAGAAACAAGGGTGTAGTCATTGGTCTTTCTGTTGGTCTTACTTTTTTTAGGAACTTCTTCTGACTTTATGTTTAGCCCCCATAATTCAATTATTTGAGGCAGAATTTTAAGACTCATTTAGAACTTTGTTGGAATCCGATTTTTCCATCAAAACATTAGTTCTAAAAGTTCTGGAATAAGAGCGATTTCTAAGTCTCCGTCATATCCCATGTTTTTCTCAGTTAAGGCTGTTTCAATTTTACCGAGTGCAATCCTACTTTTATAATCTGTTATGTTATTATCTATACATCAATACTACAATCTCCACATATAGCACCATTATACAATCTATTTACATATGACAAAAAAATAAAGGCAGTCCGAAGACTGCCGATATTTACCTCTCTGTACCCTTGCTATGGTCTTTCTTATTTGACTTCACTTTGTCATCTGTCTTAAAGCTTTTTATTTGCCCTAATATGGACTTTTTATCCTTGTCTTGACTCTTTACTTGTTCTTTCGCTTTTAAGAGCTTAGAAGATAAAATACGGACATTCTTATGTTCCTTTCCGTTGTTGTCAATGCTTGTTTTTACTTGACCAAATATTTTAACAAAATCTCCTTGTTTTAGGTTCTCTAAATCTTTTGTCTTATCTCCATAGGCTGAACAATTGGTATAAATTTTATTCCCATCGTCATCTTTTGAAACAAGAGAAAAATTACTTACTTTAAATTTTTCTCCCTTTGCATTTTCTCTTTCAAGATTTTCTAATTTTCCAGCTATATTTCCCAATTTCCTTCTTGTACTAAATAAGGAGAGCCTTTCGCCCTCCTCTACCTCTCTTGTCCTTTTCATTTTTTTCTTAGTTTTTTTAGTTTCCTTAATCTTTCTACTGTGTCTTCTATTTTATCTTAAATTCCTTTTGACTCTTGTCTTATTTGTTCTAATTTTTTCATATATAACCCCTTTCTTTAAAATAAAAAAGAGATAACCTCCTTGTTATCTCTGTATACAAAGCTTGATTAATACTAGCCCTATGATTTATCGATTATATTACCTATTCTTTTTATTTATGTGAATATCAATAATACATAACAAATAGTATATGAATAGAGCTATTCCTACAGGTGTCTCTATCCCTGTTTTGGAATAATTTTCTGATAACACGAATAAATAGATGGGAACATCCCTATCACTCCACCAATTATTAGTCTCTTTGACAATAAGAATCCTGCAAACACAAATAATATTTCCACTAATATTACAGACATCTCTAAAGATTTTGTCCCTAGAAAAATAGATGCCCATATCAAAAAAATAGGAATATCAAAGCTAGGAAAAAATATATACCTTTTCTTATTTTCATAACAACCATCCTTTTTAATGATACTATCCACCTATGGCTCAAACTATTAATTTAAGTATTTTTAGTTTTTACGCAAAAAGCTTAACTACGAAACATGTAGAACCTGATTTTTTATAGTTTAAATCTGTAACAATAGCTAAAGCTTAGAATATTTTTCTTGTCTCAAATACACATTATCTATTATCACTTTTAATAAAAAAGAATAGTTATCTATATAAGGAGGCTTTAATAACTTAGAATCTAATTCTAAGTTTTGCTTAATTCTTTGGAATTAAAAGGCTCTTATTCTTTAGCTTAGCTAAAGAATAAGAGCCCTTTTCCTGCGACAATTAATACTCACATGAGTATGTCACTGATGATCCTGAATGAGTAACCTCTTGATTAGACCATGTTCCAGCTGGCTTTGAAGGTCCAACATGTACTCCATTGCCATTCCTAATCTTAGCATAATGATTAGCACCACTATGATTAGCATAACAAGTATCTTCTTTTATTAAGAATGTGTTAAACCCGTATTCTAGAGTAGCATTCCCATATTTTGCAGTCTTTGACCAATCATTAACAAATTGACCTGAGTATGTTCTAGACAAACTACCTGCCATTACTGGAGATGCTGTTAGCACACCTAAGATAACCGTTAATGCTAGCATATGGATAAATCCTTTAGCTTTTTTATTCATTTTCTTCCCTCCTTTCTATAATATTTTATACTAGGTCTTAATTAGATTCTATTTCCTCTAACAAGACCGTCATATACTCTTTTAATTTACTCTCTTTCTTTTCTAACAACTTCAAAGCTATTTCTTCTTCAAGTTCATCAAGAGTACTTTTATCTGCTAGATATCTAAATTGGTCATCTACATAAAATAAGTAATTGGTATTATTCTCCTTATTGTATAATATTATACCGATTTCAGATTCATTTTTCAATAGTGTTTTAGGCCAAAAAACTATTTGAACATCTTCTTCATAGTCGCTTATGGCATAGTTCCCAATAAAGCTTGGATATTGGGGAGGATGATAAGAGATAATATACTCCTCAAATTCTTTATAGTAATTTTTAACACCCTGTTCATAACCGCTTACTTTTGGAAACTTTGAGTAATTTATATACCATAAGAGATGAAATACCAAAACTATAATTAAGATAGTTGAAATAAATTTAGATAAAACTTTTCTATCTTTAAATTTCATTGAGATTCACTCTTTTCTCTACTTTACTCTTAAAATATTCGTCGTGTGTTACAATGATAATTGTCTTTCCGATATCATTTAACTGCTTTAAAATCTCAAATATCTTTTCCGCATTTTTTCTATCTAGAGACCCAGTTGGCTCGTCTGCAAGTATGTATTTGCATTTCTTTAAATACAACCTAGCCATAGCGACCCTCTGTTGTTCACCACCAGATAAAGTATATACCTTACTGTTTTTTTTATCATCTAGACCTACCATTTTTAATGCAGAATCTATACTTACATCCGTACGATCTTCTTTTCTTATAAGCTTTAGATTTTCTTCCACTGTTTTGCTTTCTACTAACACGAAATTCTGAAAGATAAACCCAAGTTTTTTCCTGAATAAATCGAGTTTATCCTTTTTAGTTTCAATTGGTTTTCCTTCAAATAGGATTTCTCCTTCTTGATATGGCTCTAGTTGACCGATCATATTTAATAAGGTAGTTTTCCCTGTCCCGCTATCACCAGTGATACAAAGGAAATCCCCATCATTAATTATTAAATTGAAGTTTTTGAACAATACATGCTCATCAAAGTTCTTACATAAATTCTTTATCTCTATCACTTTTATTGACCTCCTTTTATTATATGAGCAAGAAGTATCTCTTCATTACTCTTTACTTGTATCATAGTATACATTATTTCCAATGCTATCAATACTATCGCAAGAATCATAAACACTTCCAAGCTAAAAACAGATAGACGTATATAAATAAGGCAACTGATCAATAAGCTGATAAGTACAGTCAATGCTTGAGTTGATAAAAATATTTTATTTTTTTCAAAAATGCTATAGCCAAGAATTGTTTTTAATACAAATTCTTTACGACGCAAAAAGTACTGCATTCTTATTATAAAAGCTAAAATCAAAAAGTTTAAGCCTAAAAATAGCAGGTTCATAAATAATAACATTGCCGTATTACGTCGTATATTATTCAACTCAAATGTAAACACTTCATATATGTTTGTTCGTTTTGCTATTTGATTTTCTAACTGAAACTTCTCAATTAGTTCTTCATATTCTTTCCCACTTAAATCATAGGGTGTTGAATAGGCATAATAGAGCCTAGCATCCGCATTTTTGATTGAAATCCCCATGTTTCTTGTTTCTAAAATTACTAGAGGAGACTCTAATAGAACACTTCGGAGCAAACTGTTGGTATCATTGATTGCTATAATTTCTATCTTGTCCTTATATTGTACGTAATCAATTTTACTATTGGAGGGATAGTATAGCTCTAGAACTCTTTCTATCTCCTCCTTTGTATAATCAGATAAATCCGATTGGTAAAAAACAGCTAAGTCTGTTCCTTCTTTTAAGTCATGGAGAGGTAGCTGAATCTCTTGCTCCTCTAATGCTTTTTTATTTACTAATATGGATTCCAGCCCACCTAAATTTCTTGAAAAATTAAACATCAACATTGAACGTTCATAATATTTGTCGTTTAAGTATTTATGAAGGAGGGCTGTATCGTCGGTATTATCTATATCTTTACCCAAGGAATTATCAAGTCGGTAATTTAATTGATAGTAGGAATATTCTTTATGATTTTCAAAAAAAGGTTTCTGTTTAGCATAGTCTAACCCATCTTTTATAATCAATCCATTGCTGTACATTAACTGTATTAAAATCAATAGGACAAGAACTCGTACTCCGTATGAAATCTTTACTACAGTATCATTGTTTTCTGCACGAATCCCAGTTTTTTCAATTTTATTTGCTGTTCTTATATAGAGTAGCAAGGCCAGCAATAACTGTAAACTATATGCAACAGCTAAATAGTATCTTATGTATTCTAAGTAATAGAATCTCTTTATAAAAAGGTATAGGATAGCTGTAATCATACCCAAAATTAGCTGATCTTTTAAAAATAATTTCAAATTGCTTTTTACTATATCCACACCTTGTATAAGCTTTATATAGTTTTCTTTTTTGCTAATTTGTAGTTCGAATGTAGTTATAAAAATGAGGACAAGATAAACAATTGACAGCACGAGAAGAGTTGTGTTTCTCAATGTATTGGATTTTCCATAGTAATTTGGGAATCCTCCCCCGTATTGATCGATAAGTTCTTTTTTAAACTCTCTTATTTGGGTTAAATCTTCGACATCATTGGTGAAGAACAATACTTTTAAGGAATCTACATTCTCTAGTTCTTTCCAGTCATGGAATATAACCTCTGCTTCACCTGCTACTAGGCTATTATAAGCACCTTTTTTATTAAATGTTTTTTGAAGTTTTTTAAGCCCAATTTCATTACCATAGATATGATACTCTTTTCGTTTTTCTTTAGGTAACTTGTTTTCTAAAGAAAAAATTCCTAAATTATATTTTTCTGCTGTGTCTACAAAATCTTTTTTTGCAACACTTAAATCCTCTACTTGATTAACAGCAAAAGTACAGTTAATATAATCCTCAGAAAAGCTATCTAAATTATAAACATATAATTCTCCTAAAATCATGAAAGAAATGATTACGCATAAGCTATATACTATAATTTTTATTTTTCTCATGACATCGACTCCCCTTTTAATTTAATCCTTTATTATATTATACTCTGTTTTCTGAGAATAATCACTCCTTTCTTCATTCTTATAATTGTATTCAAGTTTCTATAATCTAATTACTTATATTATTTAACTATGGTATTTTTTATTTCCTCTTTAATTTAATTACAACATTAACTATAAGTTATTTTCTATTACTTGATATATCACTTTAAATGAGCAAAAAAATAAAGGCAGTCCGAAGACTGCCGATATTTATCTCTCTGCACCTTTGCTATGGTCTTTCTTGTTTGATTTAGCTTTGTCATCTGTCTTAAAGCTTTTTATTTGCCCTATTATGGACTTTTTATCTTTATCTTGACTCTTTACTTGTTCTTTTGCTTTTAAGAGCTTAGAAGACAAAATACGGACATTTTTATGTTCCTTCCCGTTGTTATCAATGCTTGTTTTTACTTGACCAAATATTTTAACAAAATCACCTTGTTTAAGGTTCTCTAAATCTTTTGTCTTATCTCCATAGGCTGAACAATTCGTATAAATTTTATTTCCATCGTCATCTTTTGAAACAATTGAAAAGTTACTTACCTTGAACTTTTCTCCATTAGCATTTTCTCGTTCAAGATTTTCTACTTTGCCAGCTATATTACCCACGAGATTTATGAGGTCGTCTTTTTCTTCAAGTTCATTGGTATTTTCAACAATCTTACCTTGTTCTTTCATATCATCAATCATATAGTCAAAGTCATCGCTTAGTAGACCTGTTGTGTCATTGTTCATATATAAAACATAGACTTCTTCAAGTGCCTTTTCATCATTAAGACCCTTTTCTATACTCACAAGTGCTTTTATAAAGTCCTTGTAGTTATCATTCATCATTTCTTCTAAGTTTTCTCTAATATCTTTGTATTCCATAATTTCCTCCTTGTACTAAATAAGGAGAGCCTTTCGCTCTCCTCTATCTTTCTTGTCCTTTTTCACTTTTTTCTTGATTTTTATCTTTTTCTTCTTCCGATTTGAATTTTGATATTTGTCCCAATATTGATGGTTTCTCTTCCCTCGCCTGAAGATTATCCTCTACATCATAAGTTGATTCAAAGTAATCACTATCTTTAAAATCATTGTCATACCTATCTGGTATTCCGTCATTATCAAGATCTTTTGCTATTGGGTCATAGAAGTTTCCGTCATCATCTATTTCTAGTCCTAGAGCTTGTTTTAAATCTTCTTCATCTACTGATACCAGATCATCAAAACTTGACATTTTTATGGCTTCAGTCATATCTTTGATGGCTTGTGAATTAGATATATCTTCCTCTACAAAAGATTCTGTTCTAATAGCTACATTATCTACATACTGAGTCCATGTTTTTTCTTCCAAATTTACCTCATATTGAATAGAATGCTTGCCATCAGGTGTTTCTGTATAGGCAAGTCCTATATGACTTAAATCAGGGTATAGTTTGTCGAAGTCTTCATAGCTATTAGATTCTGAAAACTCATAATTAGAATAATCAACTATCGCCCTCTTTAAATCTTCTAATAATGGCGATTGGTTTTCTAATTCTTCTACTTCTCCCATATCTAAAAGTTTATTAATCTCAGCTAGTCTTAGTGTCTTATCCCTTAACTCATCTGCTTTTTCAAATGGTTTAGTTAATTCTAATTTGGCATTTTCTAAAGATTCTTTATAGTTTTCAAGATTTTGATTTAACCTCTCAAGTCTTGAAGGCATTTTTTCAATGGCATTATCAAGCCTTGTTATATTTCCATCAGTAGAGTTTGAAAACTCTCCAAAGTATTCTGCTTTTCCTAGGAGTTTAAAAGTGTGAGTATTAGTCATAAAGTTATATGAAACTTGTAAGTCTAAATTTCTATATTTACCAATGACCTTACTATCATTTATCTTTACCTTTTTTATTTCTTCTAATAGCTTCTCTCCAGCTTCTTTCTTATCTAAAATTTTATTTGTCCCTAGACTGATTGAAGTAAATTTGCTATCTCCTTCTCCTAATTTCTCAACATTTGCAATATCTTCTTTAACTGCTTGTATTTCCATTTCAGTTTTTAAAATACTTTGAGGATAAATTTTATTTACCTTGTCTTCAAGCTTATATTTATTAGACTTGTAGTTTGCTTCAAGCATTTTTAGTTTTGTAACTTCGTTATCTAAATCCATTTTTTCTTTAATTAGAGGATTGCCAGTAGCCAAAGCCTTAATCTCTGAATAAGATAGACTTGCTTCATCAACATCTTCAGCAACACGCACAGGTGTCTTGTTTGTCATAATTTGGGAGATGAATTTCTGCTTATTCTCTATCGTCTGCCACAAATAGGCGTCAAAGGTATTTTCTGTTACATATCTAAAGATATTAACTCTATCATTTTCATTACCTTGACGAACAATTCTACCACTTCTTTGCTCCAAATCAGACGGTCTCCAAGGGACATCTAAATCGTGTAAGGCTATTAATTTATTTTGTACATTTGTACCTGCTCCCATTTTTTGAGTAGAGCCTAATAATACTCTTACTTCTCCTCTTCTTACCTTAGAGAACAATTCATCTTTTTGTTTGTCTGTATCTGCTTCGTGGATAAAGGCTATTTCTTCTTTTGGTATTCCCATATTTACTAGCTTATTTCTAATATCATCATAGATATTAAATTCTCCATCTCCTTTTGGTGTAGACATATCCGAAAATACTAATTGGGTCGATGAATTTTCTTTTGTCTTATCCCAGATCGAAAAGATATTTTTCACACATACATTTACCTTTGAATTAGGATCATCTGGAAGTAGTGGATTTATTAATCTTTGGTCAAGGGCAAGTTTTTTACCATCATTTGTAATCTTTAACATATTATCTTCTGTTGGCTCGACTTGGTTATTTCTAACTGCATCAGCTCTTTCTGAAATAGCTTCTAATATTTCTTTTTGTTCCTCAGTAGGTTTTGTTTTAATAACTTCAAAATTTGCTTCTGGAACTGGCAAATTTAACATATCTGAAGTCTTTATATCTGCTACTTCTTTGAACATAGACATCAATTCTGGCAAGTTATAAAACTTTGAAAATCTTGTCTTTTGCCTATATCCAGTACCTTCTGGAGATAATTCAAAGGTGTTTTCTGTTTCTCCAAAAGTAGAAGCCCAAGCGTCAAAATGTTCTAATCCTCTTGCCTTTAAATCATCATACTGAAGGTATCTTTGCATGGTATAAAGCTCTGTCATTGAATTTGATATTGGTGTACCAGTAGCAAATACAACTCCTTTTCCATCTGTCATTTCGTCCATATACCTACATTTCATATACATATCTGAAGACTTAAAGGCTTCACTCTGACCGATACCCGCAACATTTCTCATCTTGGTATGCAAGAATAAGTTTTTGTAATTATGAGCTTCGTCTATAAATAACTTATCTACTCCTAGTTCTTCAAAGGTTATTACATCATCTTTTTTAAAATCATCATTTAGTTTTTCAAGTCTTACTAAGAGTTTCTTCTTTGTCTTTTCTAGTTGTTTAACTGTGAAATTTTCTCCTCTATTTCTTTTATTCTCGTCAATAAAGGAAACTATATCATCTATTTGGTCCTGTATATGTCTTACCTGATATTCCTTGGACATTGGTATTTTTTCAAATTGAGAGTGTCCTATGATGACTGCATCATATTCTCCCGTTGCAATCCTACCAATAAATCTTTTTCTATTTTTAGGTTGGAAGTCTTTTTTATCGGCCACCATAATGTTTGCTGATGGATATAATTGCATAAACTCTCTACCAATTTGAGTGGTTAAATGGTTAGGAACTACAAATAATGACTTACTTGCAAGTCCTAACTTTTTAGATTCCATAGCAGAAGCTACCATTTCAAAAGTTTTTCCTGCTCCCACTACATGGGCAAGTAGTGTATTTCCACCATAAAGAGTCCTTGCTATGGCATTTTTTTGATGTTCTCGTAGTCTGATTCTAGTATTCATTCCATCAAAAGTTAAGTTAGAACCATCAAATTCTCTATTTCTAATTGAATTGAATTTTTCATTATAAATCTTTTCTAGCCTATATCTTCTATCAGGATCTTCAAATATCCAATTCTTAAATTCTTCTTTAATCAGTTCTTGCTTTTGACTTGCAAGCATAGTTTCTTTTTTATTCAATACAGAAGTCTTAGAACCATCATCGTTTATTACTTGGTCAAATACCTTCGTATCTTTTAGATTAAGAGCATTTTCAATTAGCTTATAGGCATTGACTCTACTTGTACCATAAGTCATGTTAGCAAGGTCATTAGTTGAGTCAACACTTTTACCTTCAATATTCCATTCACTTGTATGTGGTGAGAACCTAACATTTATATTCCACCTATCATAACCTGGTGTTTTTAAAAGATTAAAAGTAAAGTCTTCTATATCTTTTTGAGGTATCCAAGTTGCTCCTAACCTTACATTTATATCAGAAGCACTGAGTTCTTCAGGCATAACTTCCTGTAATTTTTCTCTTTGATATTTGAGCTTGCCTAACTCATTTAATAGTGTGTCTTTCTTTTCAGAAGGTGCTAAATCTATTACATTTTCAATTTCTCCGATATATGAATTGAGATAACCAATCTTTTCTCTGATATTACCACTTAAATATTCATCAGCCGATACATATGAAAAATGAAATGGATCGTCATTATTAAAGTTTTCAAAGGGCATTCTGTTATTTATTAGGTCTGTGTCCTTAATGTCTAAAAATATTTCGCCTTCAAGTTCACCAATTAAGGTGTCCCTATCTTTATTAGTGATAAATTCCATATATTCAAAATCTACATATCCTTTTTGTGAAACAGATAAGACTAAAGCTTCAAGGGAAGTATCTACATGGTCTACTACCCTTGCCTTTGTTATTGTTCTTTTTGAGAATATATCACTCTTAGCTTTGAAATTATCCTCATCATCAAGTATTTCTATTGATGATACCAAAGGAAAGTTTGAGTCTTCCTTTAAGGCTCTAGTGTTTGATAAGGAGTTAATAAAGCCATGTTTCTTTGAAAAGTTATCATAGACTTCATTTAACTTTGCTTGTGATTCTTTTATTTCTTCATCAGAAAAATCGTCCTTTTGTTTTTCTATTACATCTTTTAAAGCATTCATTACATCAAGATAATCTTTTATTTTTTCTTTATTTTTATCTGATATATTCTGCTTAATTAAGACTGAGTTTTCTCTTAGGTAGACCTCTTCATCAATAATAGTGTAGGAAAAATTCTTAACATCGTCTGTTGCTGGAAGACTTAATTCTTCATCTTCCAATAGTTCGACCTCTTCATATTTTGAATTTAAAGATATTTCCTTACTTGCAAAATCCATTAAGTCTTTTAACTTCTCATCTTCTCTTTCATCACAAGTTATAGTATTTCCAAATCTACCAGATACTTCTTTCATATCCCCTAATACCATCTGAGGATTATCTACAAAGTATTTATTGTAGGTCAAACCCTTTTTATCAGTTGTTAGGTGTATCCAATCGTCATCTCTTTCTATAACTGAATCTCTCTTTTTTAAGAAAATAATATCTGAAGTAACTTCTGTACCAGCAAGTCCTTTAAATGTTGTATTAGGTAGCCTCATAGCTCCTAAAAACTCACATCTTGCATTAATATATTTTCTAACAGATTCATCTTTTTTATCCATAGTTCCAGATGAAGTTATGAAGGCAATAATTCCTCCATTTCTAACCTTATCTATTGACTTTGCAAAAAAATAATCGTGAATCAGAAAATTATTTCTGTTATATTCACGATCGTTAACTTTAAAATCTCCAAAGGGAACATTTCCTATTACCAAATCAAAGAAATTATTTGAGAAGTTTGTTTCTTCAAAGCCTTTAATTTGAATATTAGCTTCAGGATAAAGTTCCCTTGCTATTCTTCCGCTAAGACTATCTTTTTCTATTCCATAGACTTTAGAGTTTCGTATTTCACTTGGCATATTACCAATGAAGTTACCGACTCCTGCAGATGGTTCAAGGATATTCCCAGTCTTAAATCCCATATCTGTTAGGGTCTTATATATTCCATCCATTACTTCTCTAGGTGTATAAAAGGATGTTAAAGTAGACTCTTTAGCATTCAAATACTCATCATTTGTTAAATTTTCTTTTAAAATATTTCTTGCTTCAAGCCATTGTCCTCCCTTTTCTTCATCAAAGACATCGGCAAGACCACCCCAACCTAGATAATCAGCAAGATAGGCTTGTTCATACTCTCTTGGACTCCTATTTTCATTTTCAAGTCTTTTTAGCATTTTAATAGCTTTGATATTTTTATCTAGTCTTTCTGATGGTGTTAGGTATTCTGAGTAGATATGATTTTTCAAGTCATAATTTCTAGCAAAACTTAGCCTTTCCTTATTAGGTTCATAGCCTAGATTCTTTAAATCTTCTTTTCCCCTCAATAAGTTTTCGGCTGCTTGTCTTGGCACATTGTATCTATCCATCATTTGGTCAATTTCAGGATTGTGGTTATCAATAAAGCTTTCTTGCTCTACTTGTATTTCAATTTGTTTTTCATGCTCAGATAACTTGTATATCTCATAGTTTCCACTATCTAAAAGGTCATCAATCTTTCTACTATCTTCAAATGTTTCACCCTTATATAAAGGAAATTCTTCACCATTAACTTCTACTTTAGTTCCAGTTTCAATCAAGTTAATTCCATCAAAGATCTTCTCATCTTCGAAAATAAATTCCTTACCAACCTTTACTGCTAGTTTTTCTGATGTTTGACTTAGATTTTCAAAGATTTCTTCAAGGTATGAATCGTTTCTATATGGAATTACTTCCGAACCCCTAATCATACCTCCCATATATTCCGTATTATCTCTAATGGTTACAGTTTTAAGTCCTCCACTTAGTTCATCAAAATCTGTAATAGTAAAGTCCTTATCTTTATATCTAACCTGATCGCCTATCTTAAATTTAGGCTCTATATTTTCCTTAGCTTCTTCTTGTAAAGATTTTTCCTCACTTAGTGCAACTTGTTCTTCTAAATATGAAAATTCACGCTCATTTACTTCTTGACCATCACCAAGGTCAATCCTATAATGCTCGACAACTTCTCCGTCTACATAGTGGTCAAAATAGAATTTGAAATATCCGATATAATCATCAGTCATTTCTCCAAATTCATTTTCTCCCAGAGTTTGATTATGGTCTTTAACATCAATATCCTTTTGTTTTAAGACATTAATTAAGTCTTTAGTTACTATCTGCCCACTATAATCGGGAACTAATTCATGGTTTTCATTAAATTCTACAATCCAATAGTCTTTTCTTTTTTCAATGTTGTTGCCATCAAAAAAAGAAGCTTCATCAGCTTCCTTTTCTTGGCTTATTTCATTTTCTAAGCTTCCACGTATTCCTTGATTGCCATTCTCTTCACTTTTGCCATCAAGTTGTTCATCTGTCCTTGGTATTCCTCTGGATTCTCTCTCATCATCTTCTCTGTCAATCCTTGTGCTTTCATCATCTTGACTTTCTCTCTCTTGATAAAGTCCACTGCTTGATTCTGAATTTCCTTCAGGTGGTTCAAAAGTGTTTTCTCCTCGTACATTTTCTGAAGTTTCTTCCAGTTCTCCATGTCCTCGCTCCCTACCAGGTAAGACAGTCTTAGAACTGCGTAAGTCGGATTCGGAAATCTCTCCATAAATTCTAGATCCTTCTCCATCATATCCAGGGTTTTCTCTTCGATCTTCATCGCTATTTCTTCTGTCGCTTCCATCTGTGAAAACTCGTCCATCTCTACTTCTTGACCTATCATCTCGTCTATATAAATCATTTTGACCTCCTTTATCTTCGTTTATATTTTCTATATCTCTATTATAGTCGCCACCAGCCCTTTCTGTCAGCAGCCTAGCTCGATCCATTTCCTTAGTTTTTTCTATTGTTCTATCTATAATATCTTCGCTAACCCTTGATATTACAAGACCTATCTGTTCTAAAGAAATTGTATTAATCCTCGAAAAATTATTTTTTAAATTTTCCATATCCATAGGATAGACTGTATTAAACCTATTAGCTACTGCATAGGATATTGAGTCTCTCATAAACTTTTCAAAACTAAGTCTATCCTCTATATCTATTCTCAAATCAGCAAGAGCCAGGTTAATATATTCATCTCCATAAATTCGACTCAAAGAAAATATATTTTCATTGAGTGAATCACTAGCTTCGAATGAAGAATCTCTTATTATTTCTTTTAAAGCATCGTTATGGTTTTCGTGGTCAAACTGCCATAAGCTAACCTCATTGATATTCCTATCCATTGATGTGGTTTGACTAATATCGAAAATGTATGAAACTTTTTTGTTTACATCACTTCCAACTAAAATTGGAATACCCTTTTGACCTCTCATAACAACTCTGCCAAAATATTTCTTCCACATATCAAAGGTTGCACAAGCTCTAGCTTCAGGTTCTTTGTTGTATATACTTAGTTGGCTAGAAAAATCATATTTCTGATTATTACCTATAACTTTTAAGAGTTTTAAATATTCTTTTTCGTCTTGTAACACTTCATACTTTATAGATTCTTGTATATTCTTAAAATCATTTACTTGCATTTCCTACCTCCATTCTATGAATTTCTTTTATAATAGCCATTAAAATATTGACCACAATAGAATTACCAGCCTGTTTATATAGTTTACTTGAGGTACAATTTTTTCTTCTTGGATATACTTCATCTAATTTGTCTACATCACTATCATCAAAACCCATGAGTCTTAGGCATTCTCTTTCTGTTAAATACCTATACTGACCATTTCCAATATCTATTATTCCAGAATTTGGTACTCTCATCTGTTTTGTAGAAATAGTATAAGAAAAATCTTTAATCACTTTTAGTCGCCCTCTAAAACTGTTATCTATGCTTTTATTTAAAAATTTCAGCATATAAGGTTGAGTCATTGTGTAAAGTTCACTTACATCCTTTTCTAAAAATTCACTTAGTGGTCTTGTTTCTTTCCTCTCCAATTTATTAAAAGAAAATTTATTTGCTCCAAGACATGAAACAACAAATATCCTTTCTCTTTTTTGAGGTATTCCAAAGTCCATTGCATTTAAGATTTCATATTTGCTTTCATATCCAAGGTTTTCTAGCTCCTTTAGATAAATAAAAAAGGAGTCCCTCATATTTCTATCAAGGACTCCCTTTACATTTTCCCAAATTATCCATTTAGGTTTATCTTTCATTTCTTTTATTATTCTAATTGTTTCAAATAGTAGGCTTGATCTAGTTCCAGAATTTTTAACTCCTCCCTGCTTTTTTCCAATTCTTGAAAAGTCTTGGCAAGGACTCCCATGCATAATTAAGTCTATCTTCTCATTAGGAGCTTTATATCCTACTACTGATTTTGGCTTATAATCTTCTCCATAAAGTTCGTTGTATGATTTAACACAAGCCTTATCTATTTCTACATAATCAACAACTTCATAAGGTATCTTTAAATTAATAAAAGCCTTTCTAATAGCACCTATGCCACCGAAAAGCTCTAATATTTTTACCTTATTCATTTAGATTATTCTTGTACCTATCTACAAGCTCCCTTATACTATCTTCAATTTCTCTTAAAAAGTCTTCTTTATCTACCTCACCAGAGCTAATCTTTGCAAGTTTCATCTCCCATTCAGATGTTGTTTCTGCCGATTTAAACTTATCCTCTACAATCGATACAAGCCTATTGCCTTTTTCTGTTACAAGTAAATTTTTCTTATCTCTTCTTATAAGGTCCTTATGGATAAGATTTTCAATAATTCCTGCTCTTGTAGCTGGTGTTCCTAAGCCTTTTCTTTCTACTTCTATGTCTTTATCCAAGGATTCTACTCCTGCATTCTCCATAGACTTTAAAAGTGTATCTTCATTATAATGACTTGGAGCTTTTGTAAATTTCTCAGATATATTTTTAGAAGTTAGCTTAATTTTATCTCCAGTCTTTACATCTGGTAATTCATTTTCTTGACTTTCCTTTCCATAGCTCTTTAGATACTTGGTATAACCTTCATCGATTACAGTCTTGCCACTTGCATTAAAGTTAAACTTGTCATATTCATATCTGATTTTTCTACTAGATTCCTTTAAGTTATCCGAACATGAAGCAAGTAATTTATTCTTAATTAGATTATAGATTTTGATTTCTTTATCAGATATATCTTTTGCTTTTCCAATACCTGATATAGTAGGAATAATTGCATAGTGGTCTGTAACCTTAGATGAATTAAAAATAGACTTAAAGTTTGATTCGTTGATTTTAAAATCTTCTTCAAGTCCTTCTAATAGTTCTTTCATAGTATTAACCATGTCATCGGTTAAATACCTACTATCTGTTCTTGGATATGTGATTAACTTTTTTTCATACAAACCTTGTGCCAGATTTAAAGTGTCATTTGCTGAATATCCAAAATATTTATTTGCTTCTCTTTGTAAGGTAGTGAGATCATAAGGCTTATCTGGTTTTGTGCTTATATCTTTATCTTCTACCTCTGTAATAACTATTTCATCTTCTAGTAGATTTAATAGTTGCTCTGCCACTTCAATTTTATCAATCCTATCTGATACAAGTTTCAATCCTCCATAAGATAGGTCAACTGTATAATATTTTTGCTTCTTAAATAGGTTTATTTCACTATCCCTTTTAGCTATTAAATATAGAGTTGGTGTTTGTACTCTACCAACTGAATATGTTTCCTTGTAAATGCAAGAATAAAGCCTACTTAAATTCATTCCCACTAACCAATCCGCAATTGCTCTTGCACTCGCTGATCTATATAAATCTTCAAAGTTTTCTCCGTCTTTAAGATTTCTAAAGCCATCTTCAATAGCTTTGTTTTCCATTGAAGATATCCAAAGCCTTTGAATCTTCTTCTTACATTTAGCTTGATTATATACAAGCCTAAAAATAAGTTCTCCCTCTCTTCCAGCATCACAAGCATTTATAACTGTGTCGATGTTCTTATCGTTTAAAAGTTTCTTTAAAACTCCATATTGTTTCTTTGTGCTTTTAGATACTTCATAAATATATTCCTCTGGGATTATAGGAAGATTGTCTATTGTCCATTTCTTCCATTTTTCGTCTATCTTATCGGGACTTGCCATTTGAATTAAATGACCGACACACCAAGAAACAATGTATCCATTCCCCTCATAATATCCGTTTTTTCTTGTTCTTGCCCCAATTACTTTTGCAATTGTAACTGCTACACTTGGCTTTTCTGCTATTACTAACTTCATTCATACCTCCATAAATAAAAAAAGAGCGAAAGATTTCTCTCTCGCTCAAAGTATTTCTCCCGAATATCGTATTATTTTCGAAAGAATTCTATTTTCTTTTTTAACTTTATTTGTTTACTTTCCAATATCCATCTTTAGCACTACCTATATACTCGATTGTTTTTTCATCTGTGAGAATTTTTAAATCTCTTTCTATCGTGCTTACAGACACCAATAATATATGAGATAATTCAATTGTTGTTATGTTTGAATTTTCTTTCATAAGTTTCACTATCTTATTTCGTCTATCTTTTGGTTTTAACTTTTTACCGTCATTTTGACCTTCATTTTCCCCCTCATTTTGTCCCTCACTTTGACCGTCATTTTGAGTGACATTTTGGGTGTCATAATTTAAATTCTTTAAAATTGTAGTAAATGAAGATTCTGTTGACTTAAACTCTGGTTTTAATTCTTCATTATAATTTTCTTCTGCTTGATAAGCTTCTATGATTTTTCTAAGTCCAGATCCTCTCCTTTCCATTAAATCCATCCTAGCAAATACATCCGCTATAATTGGGTTTCTTCTTGTGGAAGATACGTTTAATGGATTTAGATCCTGCACGAATGTTCCGTCATACATACCTCCAGGAGAATATATCTCCAGTCTGTCATCATAGATATCTACATGAACTTCACTTCCTATCACAGAATAATCTCTATGAATTAATGCATTTACTAAGGCTTCCTGTACTGCCCTTTCAGGATATTCTGGATATTCTATTCTGTAGACTGGACCCTTTTTCCACATCTTTTTTGAATTTCTTTTCACAAAGTCCAAACTTGCTTTTAAAAGGTAAATTATATTACCTTCAAATTCAGCATCATCCAAGGCATCTATTCGACCATTAGCTTTAGTAAGCCCATTCCACCTAGTACAAAATACCCTTGACTGATAAACTTGATAGTTATCTGTAAATAAATCTCCTGCTATGGTTAGATTTCCATCATCATTTACAAGTCCGAAAGATTTCAAATCTTTTTCTTCAAAATCTTTTCCCGTTCTTTCTTTGTACTCGATTTTAAGTTCCTTAAAGCTTACATATTCTATTTTTTTCTTTGACTGAAGTGAATCGTAACTTATATGTTCTCCCTTTAAAGACAAATTAAAAAGATCAATTCGACTTGCAGGGACACTTTGATTTCCTATTCTTTTGTAGGCTGTTCTCGTTCCGCCATCAACTACAAAATATGGTGTATTCTTCCCAGCAAATACACTTAAAATCAATATAACTTTTCCATCAATTTCCTTTATTTCCATATCAAATTCTGGATTAGGATCCATTTTAGTTTTTATGATTTCAGAAATATTTTCAGAAACTTCTTGATAGTCACTAAGTCCAAGAATTGTGTTATCTTCTTTTACTCCAAATATTAGCTTCCCACCTCTACCATTAGCAAAGGCTGACACAGATTTTAACCAAGACTTTGGTTTGTTCCTTTCTAATTTTTCTTTTTTGTCATATAGATTTGTTTCTCCAAGATAGTCTTTTAAGTCCAAAGTATCCCTCCTCTCTGGCAAATATTATACTTAATTATACCATATTTTTGAATTATTTATTCGATGATGAAAATTGAGATTTATAATAGTTCATCATCTTCATCGTCTTCATCTAAAGATTCTTCATGACTTTCTTCATTGTCAGATTCATCTTCTGACTCACTAATATAATCCTCATCATCTTCTTCAAAGTCTTCCAACATTCTATCTTCTTTTGCTTTGACTACCTTAAAATAATATCCTGCTCCTACAACTCCTCCAATTACAAGTGCAACAATTAGAAATGAACCTATCCCGCTTTTCTTTTCTTCTTTTACTGGAACAACTGTAGGCTCTTCTTTTTTCACTTCTTCTTTCTTAGGTTCTTCAACCTTTATAGTATTTTTATCTTCTGATTCAATCATATTAAGTAGATCTTGCTCTCCTACCTCTGTTAATAATCTTACATTATCTTGATTTGATGAGTGATCCACTATTAGGTGCATAGTTTTTCCACTTTTAGTTTGAAATGTTAAAAATTGTCTTACATCTACTGGATTTTCTTTATCTTTTTCTGTATCTCCGCTTGGTGTAATATCTTTTCCATTCCTATCTACATTTTCAATTACTGAACCTCTTGACTTATTTTCTTGTGTCGCAAGATTATTTACTGCCTTAGTATTACCACCTTTTACAAGTGGTGTTTTCTTTGGAGGATTAGTTGAAGGCTTGTTAGCTTCACTTGTATTTCCTGGTATTCTTGGAACATCTTGATAAGGAATTTCTTCTTTTGATGGTGTAAAAACATCATCTTTCAACATTTTTTCAAATTCTTCTTTTTGTGGTTCATAGATTGATTCGTTTTGACTTTCTATTTGCCCTTCATTTGTCATTGCAAATGTAGTTGCTGGTATTGTAAATGTAAAAAGGAGTAACGCTATGGCTACTCCTCGTTTAATGCTCATATTCATTTTTCTATCCTTTCTTATTTTACATTTTTAAATACATAGACTGCTTTTCTAGCATTGTCCCATTCTATTGTTTGGTTTTTACCATCTTTAATATCTCCATGACTTGCTCCAAAAGCTTTAGCAATATTTGAAATTGAAGCATGAATTCTTCCATTTATAATCACTGGCTTAACATCTGAATTGTAGACCTTTCCATCTGAATCTTTCATAACACCAGTATCAATATTTAGTCTTAATGTCTTTTTAGCTAGGATATTATTCTCTTTATTTGAGAAAATAGCTTCACGAGTAGAGTTGTCATACTCAACATTAAAACCTAGAGTATAAGCAATATATCTTACTGGAATCATAGTTCTTCCTTGATCCACATAAGTTTTTACATCCATATAGACTGTTGTCTTACCATCTTTGTTGATAATGTTATAGAAGTTTTTGTCTACTTGGAAAACTGCAAATTCTTTTTCGTCTTTAACTTGTTTTTCGCCTTGTTGTTCCTCTTGCTTTTTCATCTTGTTAAGATCAAATTGATTTAGAATATTCTTGTCATCAGCTTTTAAAAGTTCGTCCCACTTTTTATCTTGAGATTTCTCATCTTCTTTCTTCTCTTTATTTTCTTTTTGGAGTTTAAGAAGTTCATCTAATTTTTTAGTTAAGTCTTGGTTTAGATTTTTATCTTTTTCATCTTTAGCTTGCTGATCAAGTTCTTCTTTTGCTTTTTTATTTGCTTCCTCGATTAACTTCTTTGCTTCTTCAATTTTCTTATCTAACTCTTCTTTTAGCTTTTTAATTTCTTCTTCAGAAGCTTTTTGTTTTTCTTCTAGTCCTTTAATCTTATCTTCTAATTCTTTTTTTGTATTTTCAGAAGATTCTTTTAAACTATCAATAGCCTTTTGAAGCTCCTCAATTTTCTTAAAGCATTCTGACTTAGAATTTTCTGTCTCTTTCTTTTTAGACTCTAAGTCTTTTATCTTAGTATCTTTTTTATCAAGGGCTTTTTCTAAGTCCTTAATTTTATTATCTTTATCCTCTATTTCTTTAGTCATCTTTGCAAGTTCCTCTTCTAAAGACTCGAGCTTTTCTTGCATTTTTTTGATTTTATTTTCGTTTTTATCGGTCTTTTCTTTCTCAGATTCTAACTCCCATTTTGTAGATGAATAATTTTCTTTAAGTTTTTCATTTTCATCTTGTAATCTTTTTAATTCATCTTTAAGCTGAGTAATTTCTGCTATTAGTTCATCATTATTGGAGTTTTTAAGATCCTCACTTTCTTTATTCAATTGAGCAATCTTATTGTCTTTATCTCTAATTTCTTCTTCTAGCTTAGCTTTTTCTTGTTTTAGTTTCTCTCCATTATCTTTGCAAGCTTCTAACTTTTCCTTTAATTCATCTATCTTTGATTGGTCTTCTTGTTTCTTATCATTTAAGTCTTTGATTTGATCTTCTAAATCATTAATATTACTTATAGAACTTTCTATCACTTTTTTACTACCATCTGTATCATCAGATTTAGCTAGTACATTAGTAGTTGAAGTTGATGTTAAAACTAATAAAAGAGCCATAAAAAAGGCTCTTAGTCTGTTCGTGTTAAATTTCTTCATTATGAATGTTCTCCTTTTCTTTTAATTTTTCTTCTCTTTTTCTATCATTGATTTTCTCCATTAATTCTTCCAAGCTAATATTGTTCCTCCTAAGAGTTACAATTATTTCTTCATTTTCAACTTGTATTTCTTCATCGCAAATTTCCTTGTATTTTGCATTTAAATCTTTTAATTTCTCTTCTATTTTTTTCTTTTTGTTTCTAATACTTATAAGCTTCCTGTTCACATAATATCTCCCTTCTATCTAGGTCTTCCAAAACCATAAAAGTGTGATTTCCAATATTTTGAATTTATTGATGTGTATTGAATTGGATCTCCTGCGTGAATCATCATTCCGTTACCTGCGTATATTCCTACGTGAGATATTGGAGTTCCACTGTTATATGTTGAGTGGAAAAATATAATATCTCCAGGTTGAGCTTCACTTGGACTTACTGGATTACAATAGTCTTTGTATATTCTCCATGCAGTTGTTCTTGGCATACTCTTTACACCAGACTTTGTAAATGACCAACATACAAATCCTGAGCAGTCAAAGTTAGATGGTCCACTTGCTCCAAACACATATCTTTTGCCTATATGTTTTTCTGCTTCATTAAATAAGGCTTTGGCAGTAGCTGAATCAAAAGCAAGACCAGGATTTCCAAAGTTTGGATTATCTACTATTTCTCCTAAGTCCCCATTACCTGATCCAAAGACATCACCCATATTCCCCTTAGCTTCAAGAAGAGCTTCATAATGAACTACATTGTCTGGATAATCTTTAAATATTTCCTTAACAACTTCATCCATTTCTTTTTTCTTTAAAGTTACAATTAACTTTTTATATTCGTACTCTTCTTTTTCATAGCTAGTATAAGGATTTCCACGACTATCATATCTAGTTCTTGCTACTGTTCTTGTTCTAATTTCAATTTCTTCTTTAAAATCAAGCTTATACATCTTATCGAAAAGCTCTTTTAAAATTCCTTTTACTTCAGATGCTGATTTTACTTCTCCACATCTTGAAGTTATATAGGATAAAAGTTCGTGGGTATTATGACCAATTTCTCCTTCTTTGTTTATGATATATTCGTCATATCCAGGATGACTTGTTTTTACACTTTCTATTTGTGATTGTAGGTCATATTCCATTGATGAAAATTCTTGATTTACTTCACTTAGAACTGTGTCTTGTGATAGGTATGTTGTTGTCATTACTGAGTTTACTGAATTGCTTAGTCCACTCATACCAACACTTCCACCACCAATCATGATTGAGATCATAAGACCTAGTCCTATTACTAGAAATAGAACCATCTTACTTTTTCTTACGATTAGCTCTTTAGAAGCCTTACCTAAACTTAAAATAGCTTTTTTAACTCTATCTACAAGTCTTGTTTCGTGCTTTTTAGCTATCATGCTCTTCATTTGCTTCCTCTGGTAAAACTTCTTAAATCTATTTTTCTTTATATAAGCATCTGACTTTTTTAAATCTTCCAAGCCACTTTTAAACTCCAGCTTGCTTTTTCTATTTCTTATTTTCTTATCAAGTTTAGATAACTTTTTTAAGGACTTTTTCTTTTTGTCTAGCTTATACTTCCTTATTCCATGCTGGAGTTTAGAGCTTACATTAGCGACCTTTTCTCCAGATTCTACACCAGTATTATCAGATCCTGAACTTAAATAATCTCTCACTAACTCTGAAGATTTTGCTCCAGATAATAAAACTCCAGAAGATAGACTTCCTTTAGTTTTATTCTTTAAAATATTATCCTTTAGCTTGCTTTTAGACTTTTCAAGCTCTCCAATCTTTTTATCTGAGATAAAGTCTTTAACATCTTGTGCTTTCTTAGAATCTTTCGTTGTAACTTTCTTAGATTCATTTTTTAAGTCATCAATTTTCTTTCGAGTGAATTTATCACTTTCATAATTTTTTCTCTTATAGTAAGTCTTCTTCTTGTTAACTTTCTTTTGTTCTGAAGGTTTAAGGCTTGTTTCCTTTTCATCTTTTATAAATTCTTGATTATTTTCTTTAACCTTCGAATTATCAAAAGTTTTTTCTGTATCAACTTTGCTTAGCTTATTTTCTTTATCTATCTCTTTAGAAATTTTTTCCTTATCTCTAAACTTCTTTTCTTGATAAAGTTTCTGCTTTTGCTTTTTATTGATATTAGAATTACTGTCGTTCTTGCTTACTTCATCTTTAACAAGCTTATCTTTTTTATATACTCTCTTGCTTTTTTTTGCTTCAATAGGTTTTTCTTCACTTGTGTGGATTCGCTTAGACTCTTTTTCGTTGATTTTGTCTTGGAATTTATCCTTACTATGAATAAGTTTATCCTCATAATTTTTAAGAACTTGTCTTTTACTTGATACCTTCTTATTGTTTATTGGTTTAGACTTAGCTGAAATATCATCTGTTGTTAATTTATTAGAATTAATATTTCTACTGTTTACACTATCAAAATTTACCTTTTTGAAGTCTACATCTAAGTCTTCATCAAGTTTAAAGCTTTCATCTGTCTTTATTTCAAGATTAGCTTGTTTTGTTTCTCCAGCCTTATCCTTATTATCTAAAACTTCTTTTCTAATTCTTTCCTTGTTTTTAGCCTTCTGAAAGTCTTTTAGTTTATCTTGTTTTTGATCTTTAGATAATACATTCTCATGAATTAGTTTAGATTCTTTTTCTGAAATTTTATTTCCGAACCTATCCTTAGTCTTAATAATCTTATTAGTATAATCATCTGAATGAACAAGTTTACTTTCAAGATTCTTTTCAGGAGCGTCCCTATTTCGTATAATTTTCTTTTGAAAATCTTTTTTTAATTCTTTATCCATATCACACCTACTTAGCTTCTTCTGGTTTTGTTGTCATCAGCTTATATAGCATGGTATCTTTAGGGAATTTATCAATAAATGGAACAATAGTATTTCCAAAGAATAAGAGTCCCTCACCTGCATTTGAATTAGTAATATAGTTTAACTGATAAGGCGATATTTTTAATTTCTTAGCAAGAATATCCCTATCTCCAGATGCTTGATTTAACATTAGAACAAAGTCTGTATTATCAAAGATGTTTTCAATTTCCTGACTTGTTAAAAGGTCTTTTACGTTTTGAGTTATACCTGTTGGAATACCGCCCCATTTTCTAAATCTTTTCCAGATTTCTACTGAATATGAAGCAGTTTGTGGGTCTTTTAATAAAAGGTGGAACTCATCTATATAGTATCTTGTAGACTTGCTTCCTCTATTTAGGGAAACCTTGTTCCAAACCTGGTCTTGAATTACAAGCATACCTATTTTTTTAAGTTGTGTTCCTAGCTCTTTTATATCAAAACAGAGCAGTTGCCTATTTAAGTCAACATTTGACCTATTATTAAATACATTAAGACTTCCCTTAACATAAATTTCCATTTCTGTTGCGAGCTTCCTACCAACTCCCTCTTCTTGAGATAGGAGCATATCGTATAAATCTCCTAATATAGGCATATTTTCTGGTTTTGGGTCTTCAAAATATTTTTGATATATCTTTGGTAAGCACCTATCTATAACAGATTTTTCTGCAGCAGTAAGACCAGATCCTCCTACCACAAGTTCAAGCATAGACATTATGAAGTTTGCCTTATCCTTTAAAGGTGCGTCCCCATCTCCATAGTTCATATTTATATCTAGTGGATTAAGGTAGTCCTTTGACTTTGCTGATACTTTAATAACTTCTCCATTAAATTGTTTTACAAGGTTTGAATACTCGCCTTCTGGATCACAAATAATTACATCATCATCTGTGACAAGAATTGCATTTGCCATCTCTCTCTTTGCTGAGAAAGATTTACCAGAACCTGGTGTTCCTAATATTAGTCCGTTAGGGTTCTTGAGTTTCTTCCTATCTGCCATAATCAAGTTTTGGCTAAGGGCATTTAAGCCATAGTACAAAGAATTTGCCGAATCAATAAATAGCTCTTCTGTTGTAAAAGGCATAAAAACTGCAGTTGATGATGAAGTTAAAAATCTTTTTATTTCGACTTGATTAACTCCTAGAGGTAAGGCAGAAACAAGTCCTTGCTCTTGTTGATGAGATAATCTTTTTACCTGACAATTATGTCTGTTTGCAATTGATGATATTTGAGCAATAGTGTTTTCTAATTTTTGATTACTCCTAGCAAAATTCATCATTACTATGGTAACTACAAAGAGCCTTTCATCTCTATTTTGTAAGTCAGATAACATGGACTTAACATCAGCTCCAAAGGTATTTATATCTGAAGGAATAATATCCATATCATATCCTGCACGAATTGCTTTCTTTTGTTCTTCAATTTTCATTCTGTCTAGGTCTGTGTTCTTTCTCTTAATGAGTTTAATAGCTTCTGCTTGTTCAACTACATCTATATGAAAAGCTACATAAATATTGTCATCAATATCTAAAAACTCAGATAACATTCTGTCTGATAACTCACTTGCAAGTATTTGAAAATGGCTTACTGCTCCAATGAATTTCCCAAATTTAAAATTATTTGCTGGTGTAAAATTAAAGATATTGGGAGTTATATGTGACTTTGTAGACTCTTTCTTCTTCAAATCCTTATATGAAAAATCAAAGTTTTTGTCTGGATTTAACATATCGTGAACAAGTCTTAGTCTTTCTTCTCCATCAAGGCTTTCTGCTCTTACTCCCATAGATTTAAAGTTAGATAAAATATCTAATTCAAGTCTATTTAACTTTGTCCTTGCTTGCTCTAGGTTATCGGCTTCTGTTGTAAAGGTTATATACTTCATCTTTTTAAGTCCGTTATTGCCCTTTGCAAGTTGAAGCTTTAACATCTCCCTAAACTCTTTTCTTACATCGTCATAGAAGTCTCCCTTATCAGCAATTTTAATTGCATCTTGTAGGTCTTTACTTCTTCCTAATTGATTTACATACGAAAGTTCAACGTGGACACTTGGATCAAAAGAATTTAAAAAGTTGGCAAATTGGTTAAAGATTAAATCTCTATCTTCTTCCAATGCCAACTGATAATTTATATCTTGAAATGAAATTGTCTTTGAATAATTTTTTTCATCTAACTGGCAAATGCCCTCTGGTAACATTCTTATATAGGGAATTGTGTCCTCAACAGTAAATCTCTTTTTCTCTTTATTTAAAAGTACACTTAGAAGACTATTTGTTGGATCTTTCTCTGTTTTTAGCCTTCTTACTTCCTTTCTGTCTTTTTTTAATTGTTTTTCCCTTAGATTTAAGTCGCTGATTTGCTTTTTTCTTTGCTTCAAGGTATGCCTCCTTTCTTATTCTCTTAGCTGGTTGATAAAATTTATGAAGATAGAAAAATTTAAAATACTTTTCAAAAGTTAAGGTGTCTTTTTCATATAAGGTTATAAAAAAGATTGGCAGGGTTACTATTAGCATTACAATGATAGAAACATCATTAGGTAGATATTTCTTCATAAATAGATAGGTTGGTATGCCAATTAGTCCTGCCACAGAAAAACCTATAAGTTGTCTTTTGGTTAAGTTAAAAGCAACCTTTGTTTTAATCTTGTCCAAATCTTTTGGTATTGGTACATACGCCATTTTAATCTCCCTCTACTTCTTCTTTGGAAAGTTCAAGTATATGGTCATAATTAGATGTTGTTTCCTCTTCTAGGTAGCTAATTCTTTCTTCTAATTCTTCTTGTTTTTCTTCATTTCTGTCATTGTATTCTCCTTGATACATAACAAATTCATTGTGACATCTTCCGAGTCTGTTTATTCTTTTCTTTAAGCTTCTAATCTCTTCATTTCTTTTTTTCTCTTTTAAGATTTTATAAGTTCCTCCCAATGAAATTCCAAGTCCCAATAAAGCACAATTTTTCTTTTTTAACATTTATTCCTCCTAGTGCGTATTCATAATACTTTTTGCAACTGTTCCACTCTTAAACATCATAAGTCCAAGTAGTAGAGCATATCCTAATATACTAAACAAGCTTGCGTGAATATCTGTAATCTGTACCGTTCTTATTAAAACTGTGTAGATACCTAAACATATCATCAAAAACAAACCTTGTAGTCCCAAGGCAAAAAGTCCCTTGATATAATTTGTTCCAATCTGACCCCATTCTTTATTTCCCATAGTCGAAAATGGTATGGATGATACTGATGAGTAGACATATATTTCAAACATACGCCCATATACTATTAAGGTAATAGTTAAAGATATACATTGAATTGCAATCCTTACTAGGCTTGTTTCAACTAATATCATCATTAATGCACCAACATCTTTTTCTTTTAATGTATCAACCATTGCAACTATCTGATCTCCTGAAACAGTGGCAGAAGTAGTGATTACCCCTGCCGCTTTGTTTACAAGATTTTGTGCCACATCAAAGACTGCCATTGAAAATTCAAAGGCATGGCTTGCAAGGTAGACTGCTATAAACATCTTTATAATGTATTTAAAAAACTCAAAAGTATCTGTATCGTGCATATTATTCTTTTGCATAACCATATTTATGAGTTCAATACATAAAACTGCTGTTATAATAAGACCTGCTATTGGAATAATCACATTATCATTAATGTTTTTTATGAAGTTATATACTTCTCCATTCCAACCCATTGGTGTCTTTCCAACATCAGTTGCAATAACTCCTACCTTGTCATTTATATCTAAGAACATGGACTCAAGATTTGCTTTGATACCTCCGAGTAGCATATCCTTAAAAAATTCAGTTAGCTTGTCAAAGATACCAAACATAGACTTTCTCCTAATTTAAAACATTTGCAAGTAGTGGAATTAATTTAATACCGATTAGTACAATTCCCCCACCAGCCATAAGCTGCTTAATACCTTGAGATTTAGCACCAGGGTTATCATTACCATAACCTTCCATTAAGTTAATAACTCCCCATGCTCCTAAACCTGCACCAATTGCAGTTACAAGTGTCTTTAAAACTCCTACTCCAGCTGTAAAAAATTCCATATTATTCCTCCTCGTTTTCTTTCTCTTTATTTTCTATTTTGTTTAGTGATTTAACTATAAAATTCTTGTAGACCTTATCTCCTTTTTTGTTTTCTTTGAAATACCCAAAGACATGGATCAGATCTCCTTTTTCAAATTCTTTTGCAATTTCTACCTTTTCTCCATATACTGAGCAATTTGTATATTCTTTGCCCTTTCCATATTTTTTAACAAGAGCAAAATTTGCTACTTGAACATTTTCTCCATCTTTTTCAAATTCTGAAAATTCAGCTTCCTTAACTAAATTTGCATTAATATTTATCATTTCTCTATCCATTAATTTCTTCTCCTCAATCTAAAAATTTCAATTAAAAAAGCGACTGAACTTATAATTCAATCGCTAAATATCTTATATATTAAATTGTTTTAAGTGGGACTTCTTATCCTTACCATCTTAACCTCCTAATTTTGAGTATAAAAAAAGACGATAGAGTTTTTAATTTCTATCGCCTGTTAACACCTTATTTCTAGTCTTCTAAAATGGATACTTCAAGGTCTATCGCTTTAAATGTAACATTTATTCCTACTTCGTCCTCTACTGTTTTTTCAAATAGCTCAGCTATATCATATAGGGACATATCATATATATCTTCATACCATTCATTACTTTCATCGTACATTGTCCCACATATTGCTTCAATATAATTTTTCTTATCCCTTGTGAGCTCTGTATCACTTTCTAAAATAAACTGCTCACCGTTTATATTTAATATAATTAAAGATGATTTTCTATTTTCACACATTTTGCTTTCTCCATAAACTCAAATGTTTAACCTATTTATTTTATAACTTGATTTTAACTTTACCTTATCTCTATTTGTTAGATACTCCTCCACATCAAACAAGTTCTTCTTATCATAATCTTCCAACAACTTGTAATTCTTATGCTTTGTAATATCAAATTTATCAGATAAGAAAGGTCTTACTCCTCTTAGCTGGTAAATACACTTACCACCATCCATTACAGTTATTTCATCTTGGCTCATAAGTTCCTTACCAGTCTTTTGGTAATTTAGACCAAAAGATTTTTGGTTGGATCTTGTTTCTGATGTGTTATATAAGTCTATGGTTTCTTTTCCTAAGGTTTCTGATAATTCTTTTACTGTTGTTTTTTCTTTTCCTCCTAAAAAGAGTGTAGAGTCGCAGTTACCAACTATTGTATCTGCATGGTCTTTGTAAATTGCTTTTAATTGAGATTGTGCTTGCAGTATTATACTTGCTGATATTTCTCTTGAACGAATTGTCGCTATTAGTTTTTCAAATTTAGGAATCAAACCGATATTTGCAAACTCATCAAGTAGACACCTAACATGAACTGGAAGTCTTCCGCCATACACATCATCTGCCTTATCACATAGTAGATTAAATAATTGAGAATACATTATTGAAACTACAAAGTTAAAGGTATCATCAGTATCTGATATTATTACGAATAGTGCAGTTTTCCTATCTCCAATTTTATCAAGCTCTAGTTCGTCTTCACTCATTAGTTCTCTAAGCTCTCTTATATCAAAAGGTGCTAGTCTTGCTCCACATGATATTAGAATTGACTTGGCAGTTTTTCCTGCTGCAAGCTTATATTTCTTATATTGCTTGACTGCAAAATGACTTGGATCTTTCTTTTCAAGAGCTTCAAAGAGCCTATCAATTGGGTTCATATAGGTTTCGTCATCTTCTCTAACCTCACTTGCGTCAATCATATCTAAAAGTGTCTTAAAGTTCTTTTCTTCTTCAGGTGCTTCATAATAGATATAACCGATGAGAGCAGTGTAATATAGCTTTTCAGCCTTTACCCAAAAATCTTCTCCTGCCTTTTCTCCATCTCCCTTGGTGTTGGCTATAATTGTTTGGACAAGTTTTAAAATATCTTTTTCACTTCTCAAATATGCAAAGGGATTGTATTTCATAGACTTTTTAAAGTTTATTGTGTTTAATATCTTTATGTCATATCCATTTTCGTAGAGCATTTTCCCGCACTCTAACACAAGTGTGCCTTTAGGGTCTGTTACTACATAGGAAGAGTGCATTTGCATTAGGTTTGGCTTTACATAAAATCTCGTTTTACCTGATCCAGAACCTCCTATTACCAATACATTTTTATTTCTAGCATATTTAGGATTTTTAGGTCTTGAGTTCATTGTTAGTCTTTCAGTATTAGTTATTAGTACATTGTTTTCAAACTTAGGGTCAATGTATGGAGCAATATCCTTACTTTCTCCCCATCTTGCAGATCCATACTCTTTACCTTGCCTATATTTCTTTTTGTTTTTACCTTTACTATAAACAATTAGCTTAACAAGAGCAGCAACTGAAATACCCACTAACAAGTCCCTTGGATTAATACTTGGTATATAAGATAAAGTTCCTATATCAGAAATTCCCACCATTATTCTATCAATAATATCTCCTCCTACATAAGAATTGATGTGCTTAGAAAAGATATTTCCAATGTAAAAGAATGATAGATAAGGAATGTTTGATAATATAAATTTCTTTGGGTTGTCTATTTTAATTAAGTTTTTAATATCAGAAAGAATGGCTTCTAATATCTTATTCATCGTAGAAACCTTCACTATCTAATAGAATTAGTAGGTAGTGCCTTCCTTTTGGTGTTATAAATGTTTGTATGCCTACAAGTGTACCTAGTGGATCAACCCATTCTTTAACTTCAAAATATCCATTGTTCTTATCTGCATAAGGTAGAAGTTTCTTTTTCTTATCTCTATAAATTAATCCCTTATCCATTAAAAAGCTTATAAATTGATTTTGTGGTATTCCTAACTCCTTGGCAGTATTTCTAAAGTTTGTAAGTAGGTTATAATCTACTAATTTGTCATAATAGTCTGCCTTTGGTCTTAATTCTTCAATTTCTTCTTCTCTTTCAGCAATAATTCTATTGGCTACAAGAATTGCATCTGCAAGTAGCTCTTCATTCGTTTTCTTTTCTTGCCCTATTATATATCCTCCGTTTTTTCTAATACTTGGTAAGACTTCTCTCGTTACCCAAGCTTTGAATATTTTTGCTTGTGGTAGTTTTGATGAAAGGATAAGTGAATACAATCCTGATTCGTTAATTATTGAAATATTCTGTATTCCTCCAGGGGTGTTCCATTTCGTTACACCCTTATCTTCCTCATCTACATGGTCATAAATAGCTTTTCTTGGATTGACATATCCTAACATCGTTGCTACTTCATTAGCTATAAAGAAAAACTCACCGTCTTTTTCTATAACAGTGAGTTTCCCAAAATTCTTATTTTCAAATGTTTTTAAATTACTTATCATAAGCTTTGCTCCTTATGTTTATTTTTAACTTTATCTTTGCTGATGGTGTCCTTAGCCATATCTTTAAACTTATTTATAGACTTCGTTATTGAATCTTTTCTATCGGCCTTTCTTTCAGATTCCTTAACTGCTTTTTTAAAGGCATGTTCCATTACCTTTATATCCTTAGATTGAAAAAACACAGAGTGGTTGCCAGTTTCCTTATCTTTCATAACAGAAAACTTCACTCCGTGTTTATTTAAAATTTTCTTTAGTTCTTTTAACTCAGGATCCTTTAGATTAATTTCTTCTAACTGTCCCTTTTTAACCATATCTTTTAGTTTTACTTCTTCTCCATTATTTTTTATTACATTTTTCAAGCCTCCTTGTTCTTCTATTTGCTTGTGTACTTTCTTTAAGGCATCAAGAATTGCTTTACTTGTTGCTTTTGCAACTCTTACTTCAAGATTAAGACTTGACCTAGATACTTCTTCATTAATCATCTATTCCACCTCCATATAAAAGTAATTCTTTGTATTTTCTTAACTTCTCTTGATGGATTTTTCTTCTAAAATCTTCTCCCGTAACTTTAACTGGTATTGTCATTTCAAGTATTCTTGAATATATTCTCTGATACTCAAGGTCAATGTTTGGATTTTGAATAATTTCCAATGATAAGTTTGTAGTAAAAATTGTCGGCCTACCCTTTAAGTATCTTGAGTTTATAATGTTATATACTTGTTCTCTTGCGTAAGATGTGTCCCTTTCAATTCCAAGGTCATCTAAGATTAACAATGGAATATTAGAGAGGTTACTTATAATTTCATTTGAATCTAGCTTAAATGCTGATTTTTGTATTTGGTTTATAACCTGAGATAAATTCATAATCTTAACTTTAACTTGTTTTCTTTCGATTAATTCATTTGCAATTGAACAAGCAAGATAAGTCTTTCCGCTACCAACATCTCCATAAAATAAAAGTCCTACATTATCTTTTTTCATTTGCTCAAAACTTTTGGCATAATTATAGGCAACCTTATAGGCTTGGCCCTTTTCATTTAAGAAATTCTCAAAAGTATACTGGTATTGGATTGGCGATGAGAAGCAATCTCTTTTCAGTGATGATATTTTCATCAGTCTTTCTCTTTCTTCATTTTCCTTATCTCTTTTCATTTCACATTCACATTTAATTCTGGGAATAAACTTTGTAAATCCAAGGTCAACTAATTCTCCATCGACTCTTTTACCACATACCTTACAATAAATATGTCCATTTCTTTCAACATCATTTTTTCTTAATACAAAATCTTTTAAGTTCTTCATAAACTCTCTCCTATATCGTAATTCATTTTTCTTGTTGAATTGTCATTAATGTTTTTCGCTTGATCATTAAGATACCAATTGATTATCGTTGCCTTGTGATCTTGATAAACTCTGTTATTTGCTTTCATATATGACGAGAGCCTATCAATGTAGTCACTAATTCTGCTCCCCAACTCATTCGTTAAGTCTTTGTATTCTTCATCAGTCAAAAATATATTTTTATATATTCCATAAGGCTTTTGCCCCTTACTAAAATCATTCTTTCTTAACTCATTATTACTAATATTGTTATAGTTACCTTCCGATTTTCGAAAATCTTGACTTTCGATATTCGAATCTCTTGAATTTCGATTATCGAAAGTCTGGAATTTTGTTTTTCGAACTTCTTGATTTTTTAATTCCATATTATTAAATATGCTCATAAAGTCTTTAACATAAATTCTATTAGGCTTTCCCAGTCCTTGTCTTTTCTTTTCAATCAGTCCTATTCCTGATTTAATATCAAGTTCAGATATTAATTTATTTGCTTTTTCACTCGCACAATTAAATTGATCTTTTATACTTTCTATTGTGTAGTAAATAAAAACTTTTCCATCTTCATCTATCCATCCATTTTTATATGAAAGACCCATTCGATTAAGCATATATGAATACAACACTTTAGCTTCAATAGAAATGCTCTCAAAAATTTTATCTTCCATTAATACCATAGGTAACCTAATGAAGTTATACATCTCAGAATGCCTATTATAAAAATAATCAAAATTCATTCCTACCTCCTCTCTTTAAAATAAAAAAGAGCAGCCTTATTTAAGCTACTCTTATAGAAAGTATAAAATGGGTTTTTTCTTATTATATTTTTCTTTGTGTCTCCTCATACCAGTTGCAAAACTACTCTTACGTCCATATAGTTTTTTTGAGTCTTTTTGACGTATCCTTCTTCATCTTTATCGAAGACAAAATGCTTATAAAACTGCTTAAAATGCAGGATTTCTATATTTACATCTTTTGTATCAACGCTATAGTCTCCACATGCATAGTCTGAGGAAACATATCTACTGCCTTAATCTTTTCTAGCTCATAGCCCCTATCCATAAATCTTTTTATATCACGGGCTAGGGTTTGTGGGTTGCAGGATATGTAGACTATTTTTTCTATGCCGGCATTTGCTATTGTTTTTACAACTTCTTTATCAAGGCCGGCCCTCGGTGGGTCTACTGTTACTGCGTCTATTTTTTCTTTTTTTATGAAATTACTATCTATAAATTTGGCGTTTTTTGCTATAAATTTATAGTCTTTTAGCTTATTTCTTTCTGCATTTTCTTTGGCATCTTTGATTGCATTTTTATTTATCTCTACCCCTACTATATGGTCATCATTTATTGACATGGAGCTTGTAGCTGATCCGCAGTATAAATCTAAGAGCTTTTGATTTTTACCTAAAAATTCTCTGGCTATCCCATATAAATTTTCTATCTGATAGTCATTTACTTGGTAGAAATCATTGGCACTTATTTTAAATTCTTTTTGTCCAATTTTATAGTCTATATATCCTTCTCCACTTATGGTAATTAAATCTCTACCATTTAATAGATTAATATTATAATTGCTATTTGAATATTTTTCTTTTATGTAAGCAATAGACTTATTATCAAAGTTTCCTCGTAGGTTTAATAGTATATTATTTTCACTTGCTCTAATTGATATTTCTTCAATGATTGATGCAAACTTTTGATTTATATCCCTACTTATGTCTTCGATTTTAGATAAATTTTTAGATATTTTTTTATTGGCTATAAGGCAGTCTTCTATTTTTACCATTTTTTTAGAATAAGTTTCTAGATAATTTAATCCGCCAGCATCATCCACTTGTAGGCGTATTTTGTTTCTATATCTAAACTCTGGGCTTTTTATAATTTCTATATCTTCTAAAACTATGTCAGCTGATTTTTTTATAGCATTTTTTATTAGGTTCTTTTTTAAATCAATTTGGGTTTCATAATTGATATCCATTATAGAACAACCTCCACATTCATAAAAATATGGACATGGAGGTTTTCTTTGATAATCACTTTTTATTTTTGTATTTATTTTTCTAGCTTCTAAGAAATTTTTCTTTTCTGCTATTATTTTAGCATCCAGAGTTTCACCGTAAACTGCATTTTCAACAAATACAATTTTTCCATCTGTACGGGCTACTCCCCTGCCATCTTGGAGGATATCAATTATCTTAATGTCTTTTATAATCATTAGATAACTTTTGCTTCTCCCTTATAAATTACTCCACCGATTGGATCTACTGTTATGGTATCTCCATCTTTTACAAGATTACGAATGTTAAAGGCTCCTACTACGGCTGGTAGGTTAAAGTGAACTGCTGCAATTGCAGTGTGGCTTGTTAGCCCACCTTCTTCAGTAACAATTGCACTTGCTTTTTGGATGTATTGGGTAATATCTGCATCGGTAAATTTGGCAACTATGATGTCACCATCTTCAAATTTTTCTTCAAGTTCTTTTTGAGTGGATGCTAGGCATACTTTTCCTGAAACTGATTTTGTTCCAATACCAGTACCGCTTGTAATAATATCACCTATAATATGAACTTTTATTAGGTTAGAATTTCCAGATATACCTAGTGGAATACCTGCTGTTACTACTGTAAGGTCTCCTTCTGAAACAAATCCTTCATTAATCGCTCCAAAGATTGCACGATCGATAAGTTCATCTGTCTCTTGCGCCTCTTGGATTACAATTGGATATACTCCCCAAACTACTGATAATTGGCGAGCTACTCTTTCTGTTGTAGTGGCTGCAATTGAGTTTGTTTTTGGTTTAAATTTAGAGATTACTCTTGATGTATTACCACTTGCTGTACATGAAATGATTGCTTTTGCATCTAGAGTTTCTGCAAGGTCACAGGTATTTTTTGCAATAGCATTTGTCGTTGTAAATGATGATGAAATATTTGTTTGATATATGTTTTCTATAAAGTCATCGGATAATTCTGTTGTGATACAAATATTTCTCATGGTACGAACTGCTTCTACTGGGTATTTACCACCCGCAGTTTCTCCTGAAAGCATTACACAGTCTGTACCATCGATGATGGCATTAGCAACGTCTGTTGTTTCAGCTCTAGTTGGTCTTGGGTTTCTAATCATAGAATCAAGCATTTGAGTTGCTGTTATAACTGGTTTTGCAGCCTTATTTGCTTTTCTAATAATTTCTTTTTGAACTATTGGGATAAGTTCTGTTCTAATTTCTACACCAAGATCACCACGAGCTACCATGATTCCATCAGATGCTTCGATAATTTCTTCTATATTATCTACACCTTCTTGGGATTCGATTTTAGAAATAATTTTTATGTGCTCTCCACCATGGTCTTCTAGGACTTTTCTTATATCATAAACGTCTTCTTTTTTACGGACAAAAGATGCAGCTATAAAGTCTATATCATTTTCTATACCAAATTTAATGTCATCAATATCTTTTGGAGTAAGAGATGGTAAATTTGTTTTACTACCTGGTAGGTTAACTCCCTTATGATTTGATAAAATACCAGTATTTAGCACTTTGCAAACTACATCTGTGCCATCTATTATCTCTGTTACTTCTAATTGCACTAGACCATCATCAATATAAATATTTGATCCTACCTCTACATCATTTGGAAGTCCTTCGTAAGAAACAGAAACTATATCCTCAGTACCCTCCACATCACGAGTTGTTAGGGTAAATACGTCATCTGGCTTTAGGTAAACTTCATCTACATTAAAGTTTCCCGTTCTAATTTCTGGACCCTTAGTATCAAGCATAATTGCGACTGGAGCATTTAGTTTTCTTCTAACTTTTCTAATAGATTTTATTTTTGCAAGATGCTCTTCATGGGTACCGTGGGAGAAGTTTAGTCTTGCAACATTCATTCCACTATTTATAAGTTCTTCAAGGATTTCTGGTGATTCAGATGAAGGTCCTATAGTACAAACTATTTTGGTTTTTTTAAGAATATCTGGTACTTGATTCATTATTAACTCCTTTACTAATTATTTTGATAAGTTATTTGCTAATTGGTATAGGTGTTCATCAAATTGAGATTTTGTATTGACTGCATCTTCTATACTCACCTCAATAAGCTCGCCATCTACATAACCAATAGCAAGATTTGTTTTTTCTTCTGATAATAATTCTACAGCACGCGCTCCCATTGTCGATCCTAATAATCTATCTGCAACTGATGGTGAGCCCCCTCTTTGTACGTGGCCTAGGACAGTTACTTTTGTTTCTATACCTGTTTTTTCTTCTAGTTCTTTGGCAATAGAATATGGGTCTCCAACTCCTTCTGCAAGTGTTATAAGGTGGTGAAGTTTTCCTCTTTTTCTACCATGTTCCATTTTTTCTACTATGTCATCCATAGAAAAATCATGTTCTGGAACAATTATTGATTCTGCTCCACCTGCTAGACCTGAATATAGGGCAAGGTCCCCACAGTTTCTACCCATTACCTCTACTACAACTGCCCTACCGTGGGAGCTTGATGTATCACGAAGTTTTCCTATAGCATCACTTACTGTTTCCATAGCTGTAAAAAATCCGATTGTAAAATCAGTATAGCCCATATCATTATCAATAGTCCCTGGAATACCTACGGTTTTTATTCCTAAATCTGATAGAGCCTTAGCCCCTTTTAAGGATCCATCTCCACCAATAACTATTAATCCTTCAATTCCGTAATCAGATAAGATTTGCGCAGCGCGTTCTTGGCCTTCTTTAGTGGTAAAATCTGTAGATCTTGCTGTACCTAGAATAGTACCACCCTTGTGGATAATATCAGCAACTGATGATACATTCATTTCATATATATCACCTTTCATTAGACCATCGTATCCATTTCTGATGCCCTTTATCCTCATGCCATTATTTAGGGCAGATCTTACTGCTGCTCTTATAGCTGAGTTCATACCAGGCGCATCGCCACCACTAGTTAAAATACCTATAGTATTCATATAAACTCCTTATTCTAACTTAACATTTTCTTTTCCTAAAAATTGTTCTAACTTATCTATATTTTGGCTGCTAGTATCTACCCACAGCCTTTTATCAAGCTTAAAGGATTTATTGCGGTCTGCAAAGTAAACCACAACTGGGGTCTCTCCCCTACAATCCTTTAGCACTTCTCTTAAATTATTATACTCGTTATAATTAGTTTTTAAGTATAGGGTTCTAAAATCCATGTTTTCTAAGTCTATAAATTCTTGAGATAATAATTTTACATCATCATCGTCCACTTGTAATTTACCCTTAACAAGGACTACTTTGTCATCTTCAATTAAATTTCTATACTTTTTATAGGTTTCTGGGAAGATTACCATTTCTATTGACCCATAGAGATCTTCTATATTTGCAAAAGCCATTAGGCTTCTTTTTTTGGTCATTATTTCGGATTTACTAGTAATAATTCCTGCCATGGTTACAAATCTATTATCTAAATTTGCTATCTGTGGCTCAGTTAGCTCCTCCTTATAATTTGTTCTAAAGCTAATAGTATTTTTTAATTTATCACTGGCCTCACTTAATGGATGGTCTGAAATGTAAAAACCTAGCACGTCTTTTTCCAAAGATAGTTTTACATTTTTTGGATATTCGCTAATATCTGGGAAAGTTATATCGCTGGTTTGATTTGAACTTTCATCAGCCATGTCTAGTAAATTCATTTGTCCTTTTACATTTACTTTTTGGCCCTCGTGGATATTTGCCATAGCTTTTTCATAAACAGCCATAAGTTTTGAACGAGCGTAACCCATGCTATCAAAGGCCCCTGCCTTAATTAAAGATTCTAAACCTTTTTTATTTAGCGCCCTGCTATCATAGGCTTCTACTCTTTCTAAAAAATCTTTGAAGTTTAAAAATTCCCCATCACTTTCGCGAGCTGCTATAATTGCACCTATAAAGTTTATGCCAAGATTTTTAATTCCTGATAAACCAAATATAATTTTGCCATCTTTAGCAAAAAACTTTTGATAAGATAAGTTTACATCTGGCGCAATTACTTCTATGCCCATAGATTTTGCTTCACTTACATATAAATATAGTTTTGAAGCACTATCCATAACAGAAGAAATAAGGTTTGCCATGTATTCTTCTGGATAATAGTATTTTAGATATGCTGTTTGGGCCGCTACTAATGAGTAGGCCGCAGAGTGAGATTTATTAAAGGCATATTTTGCAAAAGAAATCATCTCATCATAGATTTTATTAGCAGCTGCCTCACTGACACCATTTCTCACACAACCTGGGACTAAAATATCTCCGTTTTCATCTACTTTACCGTGGACAAAAACTTCTCTATTCGCTTCCATGATGTCCATTTTTTTCTTACTCATCGCTCGTCTTAGATTATCAGCCTCTCCTAGAGAAAATCCTCCAAGTTGCTGAACAATCTGCATTACCTGTTCTTGGTAGACAATAATCCCATAAGTAACTCCCAATATAGGCTTTAATTTTTCATCTATAAATGTAACATCTTCTGGGTGATTTTTATTGTGGATGTAGGTTGGAATCTCATCCATTGGCCCTGGCCTAAAAAGTGAGTTGGCGGCAACCAAGTCATCAAAAACTGTCGGTTTTAAATTTTTAAGGAAGTTTCTCATACCTGGAGATTCAAATTGAAAAAGACCAATAGTTTTCGCCTTGTTAAATTGATCTATAATATTTGGATCATTTTCATCTATGTCTTCTATATCAACCTCTACACCATGATTTGTTTTTACATCTTTTATAGTATCTTTAATAACTGTAAGGTTACGAAGTCCTAAAAAGTCCATTTTTAATAAGCCAAGTTCTTCTATCTCTGTCATATTAAATTGAGTTACCACTTGGTCATTTGATAAGGCTAGAGGAACAATATCGGTAAGTATTTCCTTACTCATAACAACCCCTGCAGCATGGATGGATGTATGGCGAGGAAGTGCTTCTACTTTTCTTGCAGTATCTATCAGTCTTTTACTTTCTGCATCATTTTCATAGGACTCACGAAACTTATCTGACTCTTCTAATGCGCGGTCGAGGGTCATATTAATTACAGCAGGTACTAATTTTGCTATTTTATCTACCTTGCCATAAGAAATATCTAATACACGACCTACATCACGGATGGCATTTCTAGCCTGCATCCTACCAAAGGTTATGATTTGAGAAACGTGGTCACGGCCATATAGCTCGTTTACATATTCTACAACTTCATCACGTCTAACATAGTCAAAGTCGATATCTATATCAGGCATAGAAACTCTTTCTGGGTTTAGAAATCTCTCAAAAATAAGATTATATTTTAATGGATCTATCTGAGTTATGTCAAGGGCATAAGAAACCAAAGATCCAGCTGCAGATCCACGGCCAGGCCCCACTGCTATATCATGTTCTCTAGCAAATCTTACAAAGTCCCAAACAATTAAGAAATAATCTATATAACCCATACTATTGATTACATTTATTTCTTTCATAGCACGGGCTCTGATCTCTTCATCTACATTTTCATATTTTCTAGCAAGTCCCTCATCAACTAATTGGGTGAGATATTCTAGATTCGTCATACCTTCTGGTAATTTTGAAAAATATGGCAAGTGGGGATTGTGAAATTCTATTTCAACATTGCACATATCGGCAATTTTATTAGTATTTTCAATGGCTCTTTCATAATTTTTAAAAATAGCATGCATTTCATCAGGTGATTTTAGATAAAATTCATCACATGGCATCTTCATCCTATCATCATCTTTTAAAAGAGCTCCTGTTTGTATACATAATAAAACATCCTGGTAGTAGCTATCTTCCCTATTTATATAATGGGCATCATTTGTAGCTACCAGTTCTATATCTAGGTCTTCATGCATTTTAACTAAGACTTCATTGACCCTTTTTTGCTCTGGCAGACCATGATTTTGTAATTCTAAATAATAGTTTTCCTTACCAAATACTTCTGCATATTTTTTTGCAGTCTCATAGGCTCCTTCTATATCATTTTCTAAGATTCTTTGGTTGACTTCCCCACTTAAGCAAGCACTTAGGGCTATGATATCTTCTGAGTAATCTTTTATAAAATCAAGATCCACACGCGGTTTATAATAATATCCATTCACATAAGCCTCAGAAACTATTTTTAAAAGATTTTGATAGCCATTATTATTTTTAGCTAATAAAATCAAATGGTAATATTTTTTATTACTAGGATCTTTTAAGGTATGGTCTTTTTCATTTATATAAACTTCACAGCCTATAATTGGTTTTATACCAGCTGCTGTAGCTTTTTTATAAAACTCAATTACCCCATACATTTGCCCATGATCGGTTATGGCAAGGGAATCCATGCCATATGACTTGGCTTTTTCAATTAATTGATCTATCCTAGAAAAACCATCTAGCAAAGAATATTCAGTATGCACATGTAAGTGAGTAAACTTATTTTCCATTATTTTTCTCCAATTAAAAAGATTTGCTTATAACAAATCTTCAGCCATTTTTATAAATTTTTGTAACCTATAATTTACCTTTGATTTGCTCATAGGCGGGTCTACCATTGCCCCTAGTTCTTCTATAGATGCGTATGGATTAGCAAGCCTTAGCTCACCAATTTCTATCATGTCATCAGCTAGCTTATAAAACTCATTTTGCTTTATTAAGAGATTTATAGCATCTACTTGCTTTAAAGATGCATTTACCGTCCTATCTATATTTGCTTTATCAAAGTTAGTTTGCCTATTAATATCATTTCTTATAGAACGCATAGCTCTAACATTTTCTAGTTCAAAAAGTGACTTATTTGCCTCAATAATTGCTAAAAAATCTGAAATCTTATCACTATCCTTTAAATAGACTACTTGGCAGTCTTTTTTTATATTTATCTTAGGATTTAGTTCAAAGACCTCCATAGATTTTTTGACTAAGTCTGCACTTTCTTTATCTGCAGTAGAAATTTCTAAATTATATCCCCTTTGAGGATCATTAACAGATCCTTTAAAAATAAAAGAAGTTTTTAAAAAAGATTTAATATACTCAAAGGGTACATCTTCTAAATCAGCAGAATTATTTATAAAAAATTCATTACTTTTTTTCATAATTTCTTCAGAAATCGGGTCATTATCTATAAGTACAGTAAATAGCCTATCTCCATTAGCCAAGTCTTTTATCTCAAAGACTGACGAATAGTTATAAGCATCTTTTATAATATTGTAAATATATCTGGCCTCTGTATTAGAATAAGTTTTAAAAACTATATTGTAGCCACCATTTGATATTCTTATAGAACCAATAAAATTTAATACACACAAAAGCTCCGCTTCTGGATTTATTGGTTCTTTTTTTAGTACTTCTTTTTTGCATCTTTTAGAAAAAGACATACCATCACCTAATTAGTTAATTTTTCTTTCACCTTATCTATTGTTACTTGACCTACCCTTGCGTATAAAAGATAGTCTTCAAATGTTTTATATTTTCTTTCAATATATTCGTAGGCTTCATTCATAGCATAAGGATTTGTTATCCTGAATACAGAATACGGTTCATCCTCATCATATCTTTCTATATAACCAAGATGGGCAGCAGAAACTTCATAATCTGCAATTATATCTGCTCTGCCGACATTAGCTAGGCCCATTAAAATCATAGAAATAATTCCTGTGCGGTCTTTACCTTCTTGACAGTGAAATAAAGTTGCTCCATCTGTATTTGCAAAAACTTCCATTATTTCTCTTATTTTTGGGAAATTATCAATAAGATTTCTATAGGTTGATCCGATTGATATTTCTCTATTTATTATTTGCTCCACTTCTTCCCTGCGAAATTCATCATTAGGTGCAAGAGATATGTTATTAAAGTTAAAGTTATCAGTTATTTTTTTATGTTCTATACTATCAAAAGGGATTTCTCTTTCTCTTCTTAAGTCAATTATAGTTTCTATCCCATAATCTTTTAAAATCTCTATTTCACTATCACTGATATCATCTAGGTTTGCAGTTCTTAAAAACTTATTCCATTGTGTGACCTTGCCATCTATAGTAGGAACGCCTCCTAAATCTCTTGCATTTTTTATATTTTCTAAAGGTAGTCTTTTATAATACTGCATTTCACCACTTTTCCTTGTCTCTATGTTTCTTTATTACTATGTAATTTTCATCTTTTAATTTTTTATAAATACGCTCAGTCATATAAACTGACCTATGCTTACCACCAGTACATCCAAAGGCTATGGTTACTGTGTTTTTACCTTGGTTTTTAAATTCTGGTATAAGGTAGCTTATGAGATTATAGACATCACTTTCAAATTGGTCAAGTATTGGAAATTCATCCAAGTATTCTTTAAGTTTTTTATTTGTCCCATTTAAAGGCCTTAGCTCATCTATGTAGAAAGGATTTGGGAGAAATCTCATATCAAATACATAGTCAAAGTCTTCACTAATGCCATTTTTATAGCCAAATGAAAGTATGTTTACAATCATCGAATCTTTCTTATCTAAAGAATTTTCTATAACTTTTTTTAATTCTTTAGCTGTATAATTACTGGTGTCTATAAATCTATCTGAAATTTGCCTGATATCCTTTAATAGTTCCTTTTCTTTTGCTATCCCGTCTGATACATTTCCAAACTCTCCTAAAGGATGTGGTCGGCGAAGTTCATTATATCTTTTTAAAATCATAGAATCACTGCAATAGATGTAAAGTATTTCGGTATCAGGATTTTTATCTTTTAAAGATATAAAGGACTTGTACATATTGCTATCCAAATTATGAGACCTAAAGTCAATAACTACAGCCATTTTTTCTATGGGTTTTTCTTGAGTTTCGTTTAGCTCTATAAACTTTTCAACTAAATATGCCGGGGAGTTGTCCATAGCATAGTAGCCCATATCTTCATAGGCCCTTAGGGCTGTAGTTTTTCCTGATCCACTTAAACCAGTAATTATTTTAAGTTTCATTATAATTCTCCGATTAATTTAACCTCACGCTCTAAAGTAAAGCCTGTTTTTTCGTAAACTATAGCTGCTACTTCTTCTATAAAAGCAAGCATATCACTACATGTTGCATTACCAGCATTTATTATAAATCCACAGTGTTTTTCACTTACTTGGCAGTCTCCAACCCTATAGCCACGTAAGCCACATTCATCTATTAGCTTTGATGCATAGGATCCTTCTGGTCTTTTAAAGGTAGAACCAGCAGATTTTTTATCAAGGGGCTGTTTTGTTTCGCGTCTATTGGTATAATCTTCATATTTTAAAACTGCTTGATCTAAACTATCTGGTAAAAGCTTAAAGGTTGCAGATGAAACTATCAAGTCTTGTTCAAATATTTTTGAGTGTCTATATGAAAAATTCATCTCTTCATTAGTAAAATTATATTCATTTCCTTCAAAGTCAAAAGCCCTTACACTTACACAAACATCTTTTATCTCTCTGCCATAGGCCCCAGCATTCATGGCTACTGCTCCACCAATTGTACCAGGTATACCAGATATTTCTTCCATACCTGTTAGGTGGTTGGCAATTGATGTTACTGCAGCTTTATTTAAAGAAGTTCCTGCAAGGACTGTCATTGATGTTCCATCTAGGGTTATATCATCATAATTTTCAGATAAAACTAAAACACAGCCACGGATACCCTTATCTGTTATAAGCAAGTTTGATCCAAGTCCAATTACTGTTGTTGGAATTTCATTTTCATAATTAAATTTTAATAAGTTTTTCAATTCATCTTCAGTACTTGGTTTTATAAGCACATCAGCAGGACCGCCTATGCCCCAAGTTGTGTAGTCTTTTAAGGGTTCGTCAAAAAGTAATTCGCCAAATCTCTTTCCCTCATAAATAGATTTGTAATTCATATTTCCTCCTAGATTTAATAAATTAAATCAAAGTTTTCTATCTAAATTACTATACCGTAATTTAAAATCTTTGTTTATTTTAAAAAAATTTGTAATTTGAGTAAATTATTGGTAAAATAATAAAGATTAATTGTAAAAGCTAGGAGGTGTTTATATGGCAAAAGTATGCGAAGTTTGTGGTAAAGGCACAAAAGCAGGTAAAACTGTAACTTTCTCACACAAAATCAACAACAGAACTTTTAAACCAAATGTGCATAGAGTAAGAGCTATAGTAGATGGATCTCCAAAATCAATCAATGTATGTACTAAATGTTTAAAATCTGGAAGAGTACAAAAAGCATAATCGAATGCTTTTTTTATTTTGAATTCAAAATAAAACCACTAGGAATTATCCTAGTGGTCTTTTTTTTATCTAGATAGAACCATCTCTATCCCAGAATCTTTGTTTAGTTAAGTTTTCTATAAATTTATCTATCTCTTTACTATCTTTTGTTACCATTACCCCTTCAGCTTTTTGTTTATCATCAGCAAGTATGTCTGTTGGATCTCCTATAATCCATAGTGGTTTATAGTGTTTAAAGGTTTCTTTAACAAACTCGCCTACATTTTTCTTAAAGGCTTGGCTTGGTTTTTCTGGTACTACTACAATAAGAGCATCTTCGAGTACTGGATGTACTGTTTCGTATCTATGAGTTACCATTACACCATCTTTTGTATCTTGTAAGTTTTCTTGGATAATTTCTGGTTTTGCTTTTTTATCTTTAAGGGCTTTTGTAAGGCCTTTAAAGTCAAAGTCATCCTCATCATCAGAGTAAATACCTACTTTTAGTGTGTCTGGCTTAAAGATAGTATCTTCTTGTGAGAATTCTGGCATTCTAACTTTTAAAGCTTCCTTAGTAGGTTTAACACCTGCTGGGTCAAATCCTCTCTCAGCATTTGGTGAATCAGCACCTATATTTTTAGCAATTTCTTTAGCTAATTCTTTATCAACGTTAGCAAACATATCTACTACATTTTGTCTTATCTCTGGCCTTTTAACCTTAGAAAGTTCAAATGAGAACGCATTTTTGATGTGGTCTTGTTCTACTTCACTTAAAGATTTATAGAATGCTGTAGCTTGACTAAAATGATCTTTAAAGCTTTCTGCACGAGCTTGAATTTTTCTAGCATCTATTTTTTCTTGGTAGTGTTCATAGCCACCTTCTTCAGGTGTAGCATAGTATGGTGATTGGTCATCAATAGCTGATTTCATATAAGAAACTGGTCCTTTTGGAATCATATGTTGGTGCCATCCATCTCTTTGGTTATTGTGAACATCTACTATTGGTCTGTTAATTGGAATTTGTGCAAAGTTTGGTCCACCAAGTCTGATTAGTTGCGTATCAGTATATGAGAATAATCTACCTTGAAGTAATGGATCATTTGAAAAATCAATACCTGGCACTACATTACCTGGGTTAAAGGCAACTTGTTCAGTTTCTGCAAAGTAGTTATCTACGTTTTTATTTAAGGTGATCTCACCAATTTTGATTTTTTCGATATCTTCTTCCGGCCATACTTTTGTAGGGTCTAGAATATCAAAGTCAAAATCAAATTCTTTTTCTTCTGGTAGAAGTTGTACACAGAAATCCCAAACTGGATAATCCCCTTCATCAATAGCATCATAAAGATCTTTTCTTTGACTATCTGGGTCATTACCAGAAACTTTTAAAGTCTCATCCCAAACTCTAGAGTGAACTCCTAGATGTGGGTTCCATTGGAATCTTACAAAGGTTCCTTTTCCTTCTGCATTTACAAATCTATAAGTATGAATACCAAATCCATCTATCATTCTAAGAGATCTAGGTATTGCCCTATCACTCATTTGCCACATTGTCATGTGTGCTGACTCTTGGTTACGAGTTACAAAATCCCAAAAAGTATCGTGGGCTGATTGAGCTTGTGGTACTTCTGTATCTGGCTCAGGTTTTACAGCGTGAACAAAGTCAGGGAATTTAATTGCATCTTGAATGATGAAAACAGGCATATTGTTACCAACTAAGTCATAGTTACCTTCATCAGTATAAAATTTTAAGGCAAAACCACGTACATCACGAGGTGTATCAGTTGAACCTCTAAAACCTGCTACTGTCGAAATTCTTGTAAATAAAGCTGTTTCTTTACCTTCTTCTGTAAATAAACCAGCCTTAGTGTATTCACTCATATCTTTTGTACATTTAAATACACCATGAGCCCCTACACCACGTGCGTGAACAATTCTTTCTGGTATTCTTTCGTGGTCAAAGTGCTGCATTTTTTCCCTAAAGTGGAAATCTTCTATAAGAGTTGGTCCTCTTTCTCCAGCTTTTAGAGAAAATTCATCTTCAGCTATTTTAAGTCCTTTATTTGTAGTAAAGGCTTGGTCTTTATTATCAACTTTATGGTTATTTAATTGTTTTTGTTTATCATTATCAGCAACTTCTTTTACCTTATCTAAATCCGGTGGAGTTAGAGGGGCTTTTTTAAAATTCTGTTCTTGATTTTTATCTTCTTTTTTAGCCATTGTTACCTCCTTTTTTATATTAACAATACGTCTTAATATACATACCCATAAATAAAAAAAAGTCACTGATTAAAGTGACTTTTGTTTAAATATTTCATAATATTTATCTATTTGATTTTTAATATCTTTACCAAAAACATCAGACCCTGACACAATGATATCTGCCCCAGCATCTATGACCTTTTCCACATTTGTAGTTTTAATACCACCATCAACTTGGAGTTTTACATCTAGATTATTCTTATCAATATAGTTTCTAAAGAATTTTATTTTATCAATAGAATCTTCCATAAATGTTTGACCACCAAAACCTGGCTCTACACTCATTACTAAAATTAAATCAACCTTATCTAAGTAAGGAATTATTAAAGATATATCAGTAGCAGGTTTAAAGGTAAGCCCTACTTCCATGCCAAAATTTTTAATTTCCTCTATAGTTTCATCTAGGTTTTCACAAGCTTCATAGTGGATAGTCAGTCTATCTACACCAACTTTTTTGAACTCTTGGATATATTTTATAGGTTCTTTAATCATAGCATGAGTATCAAAGAAATAATCATTTTTATCACGAATATCACTTATTACCTTAAAACCGAAGGAAATATTTGGCACAAAAATCCCATCCATTACATCGATGTGGATCATTTTTAAATCCGTATCCTTGGTTTGCTCCAAGTCACCTTGTAAATTTGAAAAGTCACAGCTTAATATTGATGGGGCTAGTTCTACCATTTGTTTTCTCTCCTATCTTTAATTGCATTAAACATCATTAGATAATTTTCATACCTTGATTTTGCTATCTTGCCTGTTGTAACTTTTGCTTTTACTTCACAATCTGGCTCGTTGATGTGATTGCAGTTATTAAACCTACAATTTATATCTGCCATTTCCCTAAAAGTATACTTTAGATTGTTTTCATCTTCTAAAAAGTCAAAGTCGAAACTATCAAAACCTGGTGTATCAAAAACATAGCTATCTTCTCCTAGGGTAAAGATTTCTGTATGGCGGGTAGTGTTTTTACCACGTTTTAGTTTTTCTGAAATTTCACCGATTTCTAAATTATTATCAACTAAATTATTTAAAAAAGTTGATTTGCCAACTCCAGATGCGCCTGATACTGCTGAGGTTTTCCCCTTTAGGATTGAGTTTATTTTTTCCTTTGGAAAATCATTATAGTTATCTAAAGTTATTAGTTCATAGCCAATATTTTCATAGATACTAGTAATATTTTTAATTTTTTCATCTGTAGCCAAGTCTTTTTTAGAAAGGACTATAACTACATCCATTTTTTCATATTCGCACATGGCTAGGTATTTATCTAGGTTATATAAGTTTAAGGGTGGGTCAGTTATAGTTACAAAAACTAACATTTGATCTACATTTGAAATATTTGGCCTTTTTATAAGATTTTTTCTTGCTAAAATCTCTGTTATATAGGCAGTGTCCTCATCTTGGATATCAATTATTACATCATCACCTACAAGAGGCTTGATTCCTTTTTTCCTAAAATTACCACGTGCCTTTGCCATATAAATCTTGGGACCAGTTTCTACATAATACAATTCTTTTTGAGCTTTGGTTATTTTACCCTTCATTTTTTACTTCATAAACTCCTAAAGTTTCATCATCTATTATTACTTCTAGCTGGGTTCCTACTCTAGCTTGGACATTTAAAATTAGCACTCCATTTTCATTTATATCTGCACTAGACATTTGTTGGTTAATTATAGCTTGATTTCTTTGTCCATTTACTACATCAAAGACCATTACATTAAAGTTATCTTTTGCTTCTGGCAATCTCACCCTTAATATGACGTTTTTAATATTATCTGTGGACTGGGTTTGATTATTTTGGTCATTTTGATTACTTTGTTGGTCTTCTTCTGGTCCTAGACTTACAGTGAGATCAATTTTTGATTGGTTTGCTACTTGGGTTCCTCTGGCAATTGATTGATTCATTACAATACCTTGAGCAACGTCTCTAGAATGTTTGTAGTTTACATCTCGCAAGCTTAGCCCATATTGACTTACTATTGCTCTTGCATCTTGTTCTGATTTGCCAACTAGATTTGGTACTTCTATGGTAGTTACCCTTTGATCAGGCCCTGTACTTACTGTAACATCTATTTCTGTCCCAGTTTGTAATTTTGAGTAGGCCCTAGGATTTTGAGTAATAATTAAATCTTTTTCTACACTATCGCTTGCTTGAGGATTTGTTCTACCAAGTCTAAGTCCTATTTCTTTTAGGCTCTCATCTGCTTGGGATAGGGTCATATTTCTTAAATCTGGTACTTCTACCTCACGACCTCCACTTATAACAAGATTTACAACCGATCCTCGGTCTACCTTGGTGTTTTGCTCTGGATCTTGGCCCATTACCTTGCCTATTTCGTATTCATCGCTTTCTTCTGTTCTAGAAATATTTGCTTTTAGTCCTCTTCTTTCTAGCTCATTTACCGCCTGGTCTTGGTCAAGGTTAAGAACCATTGGTACTTCTACTGTGCCAGTATTATTAGTCCTACCCTTTAGGAAATATACTGCTCCTAGTAAAATTATTGCTAAAAGAAATAATGGCCATATTTTCTTGCCAGTTCTTTTACTCTTATCTTTTTTTTCTGTTTCTGGATTAGAAACATAGACTGCTTCTTTTTCTTCTTCCTCTTGTTGATTTATCTTTGCTTGTTCATTGTAAACTTTTTGATAGGACCTCTCTTGGGGTACTACTATGGGTATTCTTGCAGTATCTGTCAGATCCTCTTCTTCTTTTATAAAATTTTCATCATCCAAGGCACCTATAAGTTCACGTGCATTTAAAAATCTGTTGGATGGCTCCTTATCCAAAAGTTTCATGATTATATAATTTAGGTGCTCAGAAAGTTCTGGATTTAAATTTTTAGGGGCCTCTGGCTTATCTTGGATATGCATAACAGCAATTCCCACAGAATTATCCGCATCAAAAGGTACACGCCCTGTAGCCATCTCATACATGACAGCTCCTAGAGAATATAAGTCTGATTTTTCATCTACTATCTTCCCCTTGGCTTGTTCTGGTGAAATATAATGCACCGTTCCTAAAATAGAGCTAGTATAGGTAATAGTTGCATTTGAAGAAACTCTAGCTATACCAAAATCTGTTACTTTTAATAAACCATAATTATCTATTAAAATATTTTGTGGTTTTATATCCCTATGGATAATGCCTGCATTATGAGCAGTTTTTAAGGCTTGGGCTATTTGTGTTGAGTAATCTATAATATCGTGGTTAGAAAGTCTACCTTCTTTTACGATTAAATCCTTTAAAGTTTGCCCATCGACATATTCCATTACTATATAATAAATACGCTCACCTTGATATAAGTCTTCTCCAATATCAAAAACATTTACAATATTTATATGGGAAAGTTTTGCTGCCGACTGTGCTTCGTTATTAAATTTTTTTAGAAATTCATCATCTTCAGCATATTGGTCTTTGAGTATTTTGATAGCAACAAATCTATCTAGGAGTTTATCTTTTGCCTTATAAACTTTGGCCATACCTCCTACACCGATTTGTTCTATAATCTCATACCTATCGTCCAAAATTATTTTTTCCATAACATCCTCTTAAATCTTAACAGTCGTAACTGTTATATTGTCTCTACCGCCTGATAAATTAGCAGCTTCTATTAATTTACTAGAAATATCATAGACATCTTTATTTTCACTGATTATATTTTTTATATCATCTAAAGATATTTCGTTAGTAAGTCCATCTGTAACTATTAAAATAATATCATCATTTTCCATGTCAATTGTCTTACTATCAATCTTTATTTTTTCTCCAATGCCTATAGCACGAGTGATTGCACTTTTATTGATAAAGTTTTCAGCCTCATCTTCTTTTAAGGCACCACTTTCTATTAACTCATTAACTAAGGAATGATCACGAGTTAGTTGGCTAATATCCCCGGCACGATATAAATATAATCTAGAATCACCAATGTGACTTATATGATATTTTTTATTTTTATAGTCTACACAAAGACAAACTGCAGTAGTACCCATTTTTTCTTGCTTTTTACTAGCTAGTTCATATACCTTTGTATTAGCATAAAATAGGGCTTCTTCTTGTAAATCTAGGATTGATTTATAAGTTTCAATATCACAATTTTCAATAAAATCTGTAAATGATTTACTAGCTAGGCTGCTTGCTAGTTCGCCATCGCTATGGCCGCCCATACCATCAGCAACTATAAAAAAATCATAATCTTTGATAGAAACATTGCTATAAGAGTCTTCATTTGTTTCTCTTAGCTTTCCAATGTTTGATATCGAACTAAATTTCATTTCTACCTCGCGTAATTATTTCTTAGCTGGCCGCAGCTAGCATCTATATCTTGGCCCATAGAATATCTAATAGTAGCATTTAGACCATTTCTAGTAAGTTTATCTTTAAAGTCATTTATCACTTTTTTGCTGGTTTTACCATGTTTAAATTCTTCTATAGGATTTAGAGGGATAAGGTTAATGTGGATATTTTTTCCACGCATTAATTTTGTAAGATTTTCTACATCAATATCCCTGTTGTTTACCCCATCTATTACTACATACTCAAAAGATACACGCCTTTTTGTTTTATCTAAGTAATAATCAGTTGCCTTTAAAAGCCCGTTTATATTATATTTACGAGCAACAGGCATATATTCTTTTCTCTGTTCATCTGTTGCATAATGAAGGCTTACAGCAAGATTTACATCTAGGCCTGTATCAGCTAGTTCATAGATTTTTGGTGTAAGACCTGAGGTTGAAAGAGTAATTGACCTATGGGAAAGATTTCTACCATTTTCATCTGTGATAATTTCTATAAATTTTGTTATATTTTTAAAATTATCCAAAGGCTCACCTATACCCATGATTACAATATTATTTATATCCCCATTTAATCTTTCAAGTTCATAGACTTCATCAATTATTTCTGCTGCACTAAGGTGTCTTACTAGGCCGTTTTTGGTTGATGCACAAAATGTACATCCCATCCTGCACCCTACTTGGGATGAAATACAAATAGTTTTACGGTCATCATATTCCATAAATACTGTTTCTATAATATTGCTATCATTTAGCTCGAAAAGATATTTTTTTGTAGAGTCTATCTTCGATGCATAGGTTTCAAGTAAATTTACTTTTTGAATTTCAAAGTCTTCTTCAAGCTTTTCTCTCATATCTTTAGGTAAGTCGGTCATTTCATTAAAATCATTTATTTTATTTACATGAATTTGACGATAGACTTGCTTAGCTCTAAATTTTTGAAAACCAAGATTTGTGAAAATCTCTTCTATATCTTTTATTGTCTTATCATTTATAGTTTGTTTCATATTATATCTTCTTAAATTTGCTTATAAAAAATCCGTCTGTCTTATCTATATAATTTACATACTCTATGTAATCTTTTCCATCGATTGGAATAACGTTTAAATCATCCATAGCAGATAAATAAGAAAAATTATCCTTATTTTCTATATTACCAACCGTACAAGTTGAATAAACTAGAATTCCATCTTTTTTCAAATATTTTATAGCTTGGTTAAGTATATCCTTTTGAAGTTTTGCTAAAGCTTTTATATCTTCCATAGACCTATTATAGCGAATTTCAGGTTTTCTTCCCATTACACCCAGACCTGAGCATGGTGCATCTACTAAAACATAGTCAAAAGTATTTTCATATTCCTTTTTAAAGACACTTGCATCAAAATTTGTCAGCTCAATACTTTCTAAACCCAGCCTATCAGTGTTTTCTTTTATCAATGGTAGTTTCTCTTTTGATATATCATTAGCTATTATATTTGCTTTATTTTTAGTATACTCACCAATATAAGAAGTTTTTGTTCCTGGAGCTGCACATAGGTCTAGGATTTTACTATTTTCTTTTGGATCTAGGATTTCGACTGTTTTCATAGACCCTTCTTGCTGGATAGTAAATAGTCCTTCTTTAAACTCACTTGTATTTACAAGACCAGCTGGATTAAAGATTTTAAGGGCATTTTTAGATAAGTGTCCCTCTTCTATTTCAAAGCCCTTGTCTGCTAATAATTTTAATAGACTCTCCCTATCAGTTTTTAAATTATTTACCCTGATAGATAATATTTGCTCATTATTTATATATCTTAGGAAATTTTTGGTATAGTCCATGCCATAGTTATTATAAATATAGCGGGTTAACTCTTCTGGTAAAGAATATCTAATGGAAAGTGATTTTATATCATCGCTTTCTTTAATTTTTGCAATCTCTTCTTCATCCCTTATAAAGTTTCTTAGAATTGCGTTTACAAAGCCAGTTGACCTCTTGTTTTTCTTTTTTGTTAGGTCTACTAGCTCATTTACAATAGCATAGTCCTTGGTATTTAAAAAGCGAATATTGTAAATACCGATTTCTAAAATAACTAATACAGATGGATGAATTTTTTTAAGCCTAACTGTAGATAATTTTCTTATCATATAATCTATATAAATTTTATTTTCTAAAACCCCATAGATATTTTTTGTTATAAAGGCAAGGTTACTGGCTTCATCTGCAATTTTATTTATTTCATCATTTGACTTGGCTTCTTCATTTATGACCTTATATAGGATACTAAAGGCTAATTCTAAGTCAGTCATCTAACTTAATTCCCTTTTTAAAATCATTACCCATCAAAAATGACTTGGTATCCATGACTTTTTTACCTGGAAATTGCAACTTATTTATCCTTATAGCCCCATCTCCAGTTCCAATTATGATATTATTTTTATTATCTGCTTCATAAATGTAGCCAGGATTTGCCTTATAGTTATTTAAAACTTCTGCTTCTAAAACTTTTACATTATCCCCTTCATAAGAAAAATATGCCTTTGGAAAATCTACTAGGGCTCTTATTTGATTATAAATTTCAAAGCTAGATTTTTCCCAGTATATCTTACCCATTTCTTTTGAAATTTTAGATGTATAAGTAGCCTTATCATCATCTTGTTTGATACGGTTTTTATAAAGTTCATCAAAATTTAATAGGGTATCTCTAATAGCTTTTGATCCTAAGTCTGACATTTTTTCTTCTAAAGAATAATAATCATCTTTTATATCTACATCCACAATGTTTTGCATTAAAATATCACCACTATCCATACCTTTTTCAATAAGCATAGTAGTTGGTGCTGTTTTTTCATCACCATTTAGCAAAGTAAATTGCATTGGTGCTGCTCCCCTATATTTTGGCAGTATTGATGGGTGAAGATTTATAATGCGATCGTTAAATTCTTCTAAGAGTAGCTTGCCTATCAGTTGACCAAAGGCAACTACCACTATAAAATCAATTTCTAAGTCTTTTAATTGCTTTACAAATTCTTCTGTATTTACAGAATCTGGGGTTACCACTTTTATATCATTATCCAAAGCATATTGCTTGATTGGGGTTGGGCTTACTTTATTTCTTGATCTTTTCTTATCTTTTGATGAAACTACAAGTTTTACATCAATATTTTCTTCCTTATAAAGAACATCCAAAGTCTGCACTGCAAACTTTGGATTGCCCATAAAACATATATTAAGCATTTTCGACTTCATATGAAATCTCTTCTATATATTTATCTCTAAATAATACTCCATTTAAGTGGTCTATTTCGTGAGATAAAATTACTGCTGGGAAACCATGAGCATCCCAGATTTTCTCTTTTCCATTTTCATCTAAATATTTTACTTTAACGTGTTCTGGTCTTTTTACAGTTGCGTTAAAATTAGGTATAGAAAGACAACCTTCTACTCCTACTTGTTCTCCATCAGCTTCTATAATTTCTGGGTTTACTAACTTAACTAGCCCAGTTTCATCATCATGTGGATCTACAACTATAACACGTTTTAATATTCCAACTTGAGGAGCTGCTAGGCCTACTCCATTGGCATGGTACATGGTTTCACCCATATCATCTAATAATATTTTTATTCTATCTGTTACTTCTGGAACTTCCCTACATACTTTTCTAAGAATAGGGTCGCCTTCAATTCTTATATTTCTAATAGCCATAAAGTCCTCCTATTTACTCATATTTTACTTTTTGACTAGGATATAATCAATTTTTATCAAAGTCTATAGAATATACCTTACTTATCCCATCATCACCTATGGTTACCCCATGGATTTTTTCTGCAAGTTGCATAGTAGTTTGCCTATGGGTAATCATAATAAATTGTGAATGAAATGATAAGGATTTTAGATATTCTATATATCTTTTTATATTTGTCTCATCTAAGGCTGCATCTATCTCATCTAAAATAGCAAAAGGAGCCGGGTTTGTTTCAAAGATTGCAAATAAAAGTGCAACTGCAGTCAGTGCTTTTTCTCCACCTGATAAAAGTGAAATAGATTTTAAAGATTTAGATGGAGGACGAGCTACGATTTCTACTCCTGCTAGTAACTCATCATCATTATCTAATTTTAACCTCGCATCTCCACCCATAAATAATACTTTAAATATTTCAGAAAACTTGTTATTTATAATATCAAAGTTTTTCTTAAACTCATCCTTCATTTCTGATTCTAAAGTTTTGATTAGCTTTTCTATATTATTTTTAGATTCTTTTAAGTCTTTTACTTGGGAGTCTATAAAGGCAAATTCGTCCTTAGTTTCTTTATAATTATTTAAAGAATCAGCCGTAAAATAACCTATATTATTTATCTTCCTTTGAAGGTTAATAAGGTCAGTTTTACTTACTTTTTCGATTTTTAAATCTCTAAAAGTTTCTTCTAATTCATCCATTTCTTTACTTAAAAATGGTTTTATCTCATCTAAGAGGTTGTCATAATCTTTTACAACACCCTCTAATTTATAGGATAGCTCTACTTTTTTAATATTTATTTTATTTAAGCTTTCTTCTAAGTCTTTGGATTTTTCAATTAACTTAGCATTTTCTTCTTGAGACTTGTTTAAAAAATTATTTTTATCTGATAATTTAGTTTCTAAATCCGCAATTTCTACTGTGAATTCTTTTATTTGATTAGCTAATTTTACATTATTAGCTTCAATATCAGTAATTATTTTTTCTGTCTCACTTTTTAGCTTGCTTTCTATTTTTTTGCTTTCAGATAAGTTTGCTAGTTCTGCCTTAAAACCTGCTATAGCATTTTCTATCATAGTAATATCACGATTCAAAAGCTCGACTTTATTTTCATTTTTATTTAGGTCATTTTCTAAACCTTTTATACTAACTTCATTAGTCCTTAGTTTTTTATTATTATCTTCTAATAAGCTTTCATATTTATTTTTAGTCGCTTTTAATTCACCTAAGTCTAAATCGCTAGCTTCTTTTTCTACTATTTCTAAACTATTACATAAGTCTTTCTTTTGACCTTGTAAGTTTTGTAGTTTATATGATAGGTTTGCTATTTCGTTATTAGTATCATTAATTAACTTTTTCAACCCTTCAAAATCTGTTTGATATTTTTTCTCTTTATTAGCCAGTGCATTTTTAGATGATATTATCTCGTCTAATTTTTCCTTTGCCTTGTTATTTTCACTCTTTAAGAAATTTATTTTTTCCTTAGTTTGATCAATTTTTTTATTACGATTAAGTAAGTTAGTATTGGTCTTTTTATTTTTATTTGATCCCGCAACCATAGATCCCCAGCTATTTATCACATCTAGGTCTAGGGTTATGATGCGATAGCCCTTTATTTTTTTTGATAGATTTGTTGCATCATCTATATTTTTTACAACTACAGTTGAGCCTAAAAAGTGATTTATAATACCTGCATATTTAGGATCAAAATCTAAAAGTTCATTGGCCATAGCAATTACTTCTGGCTCATTTGGTTTTGATTTTTCGTAGGATTTTATGGAATCTACTGGTAAAAATGTTATGCGACCAATGTTGTTTTTATTTACAAAATTAATAAGTTCTTTACTATCATCCTTGGTACGAGTCACAATATTTTGCACAGCTTGTCCCATCAAATTATCAATAATTTCTTCATAACCATTTTTTACATTTATAAGGTTTGCTAGGGTATCTTCGTACAAGTGGTCTAGCTTATTTGCCTTTGTTTTATTTAAAAAATTTTGTACCGAATAAAAATATCCTTCGTTAGATTCTACCAAATTTTTGTTAAACTTATATTCATTTATAGCTGTTTTTAAATCAATATTGATATTATTTAATTTTTTTTGATAGCTTGATATTTCCTTATCAGCCTTGGATAAATCAGCTTGGATATTTTCTAAAGACTTACTTAGCTTATCACTAGCTTCTAAGTCTTTGATTTTTTTTGCTGAGAGTTGGTCAATATTTTTATTAACATTTTCTATTTCTAAGTCTAAATTTTTAATTTTTTCTTGATTTTCACTTAGTTCTTTAGATCTTCTTTCTTTTAAAAGCTCATTTGTCTTAGCATTTATTTCTAAATCGTAAATTTGCCCAGCTATTTTTTCACTTTCTTTTTTTATAGTTCTTATATCTAAGCCTAGCTTAGTATTTTTTTCTTTTAAAGACTTTATCTCCAAGTTTAAGTTTTCTATATTTTCCTTAGACTCATTTAAATCAATTTTTTTATTTTTAAAATTTTCCTCATCAGCAGCTAATTTTTCATTGAATGTTTCATATTTTTTTTCATTTAAGGTAAGATTTTCTGTAATTCTTGCTAGGTCTTTTTTATTATAAGTTAACTCTTTTTCGTTTAGTTCGATCTTATTTCTATTAGTTTCAATTAGCTTTTTATTTTTGGATAATTTACTTTCTATATTTTCCTTTTCACTTGATAAGGATTTGAAGTGTTCGTTAAAGGGATTAAGGTCTGCTTTTATATTTTCTAGGCTCTTAGTTTTTTTATTTATATCATCAGAAAGATTTTTAATTTCTGTGATTAACTGCTCTTTTGAATTAAGCAAGTTTGTAGATTTTTCCCTAACATAGCCGTAGGCTTTTTTATCCAATTCTGTACTTAACCCCTGCCATTTTTCGTAATTTTTTGCCTCATTAGCAAGTTTTTCTAAATCTTTGGCCTTATATTCCCACTCACGTTCTATAATTTCAAGGTCATCAGTAACTTTTGTAAGTTTTTTACTAGCTTCATCTCTTCTGTACTTATGTTTTGAAATTCCACTAGCTTCTTCAAATAAGGCCCTTCTTTGTAGGTTTGATGAGCTAATTATTTCATCAATACGACCTTGACCTATTAAAGAGTAGCCTTCTTTACCAATACCAGTATCTAAAAATAGTTCTCTAACATCTTTTAGTCTTACTTTTTTACCGTTAATCTTGTATTCATTTTCTCCATCACGGTAAATTCTCCTAGAAATGACTACTTTTTCATAATCTAGGGCTAGGGCATGATCTTCGTTTGAGAAATATAAATTTACCTCTGCAAGATTCATCGAATTTTTACCGCCTGCACCTTGAAAGATTACATCATTCATTTTTGATCCACGAAGGGATTTTACGGATTGCTCACCTAAAACCCACCTAATGGCATCAGAAATATTTGACTTTCCAGAACCATTTGGGCCTACTATGGCTGTAATTTGTTTTTCAAAAGGGATTATTGTTTTGTTTGCAAAGGACTTGAAGCCCTTAAGTTCTATACTTTCGAGTCTAATAGTAAATCACCGCCGTAGTTTTCTCTTACATAATCTTCTATAAATTTATCTATATTAAAATCTATTTTTATACCTTCATATAAAATATAATTACTATCACTTGCTTTAAAGTTTAATTTTATCCTATATCTATCATAAAAATATTTTTTATTAGCCTTATTATTTCCAGCTATTAAAGAAATATTTCTGTTATTTGTATAGATAGTAAATTCATTAGATATATTATTTTTATTTATAATTTCTTCTAGGTATTTTTTATAAATTTCTGCTTCAACCAGCTGCCTAAAGGCTGGGTGGAAGGGGCCTGCTACCACATCCGCCCCTTCATTTATATTTTCTGTTGGTTGGAGACCTATTCTTATAATATTAACTCCCGCATATTTATAAAGCATAGCAGCTTCAGCAGAAACTTTAATCGCCTCATCTATGGTTAGTGGATGATAAATCCCAGCATCATAGAGCATTTCTAGTTTTGTATCTTTTATCACAAGAGTTGGATAAATTCTCACTAGATCTGGTCCAATGTTTATAGATTTTAAAACTGTATCTATAGTTTTTTCGTAGGTATCATTAAAAAGCCCAGGCATTATTTGATGACCTAGGGTAAAACCATAATCTTTTATAAGCTTTGAGGCTTCATAACTTGCCTTTACACTATGGCCACGCTCGTTGGCATCTAAAACTTTTTGGTCTAGAGACTGAATACCTAATTCTATGATATCAACCTTATATTCTTTTAATGTATCAAGAATGAAATTATTTATATAATCAGGTCTGGTTGAAAGTCTGATTCTATCAATAATTCCCTTCTCTTTATATGATTTTGCAATTTCTAGATAACCTACCATTACATCATAATCAAGACCTGTAAATGATCCTCCAAAAAATGCAATTTCTTTTATATTATCATTTTGAGGAAAATAAGAAAGATTTTTCTCTATCTCACCTATTACCTTGCTAGGGTCCATTTTGTCCTTATAGTTAGTAATTTTTATCTGATTACAAAAAGCACAATCATGGGGACAACCTAAAAATGGGATAAATATTGGTATAATATATTCTTTTTTAGTCATTTTTTATTCTTTCATAGGCATTTTTTGCTGCATCTTGTTCTGCTTTTTTCTTATTTTTGCCAATACCAGTCGCAAGAACTTTATTACCAGCTTTTACTTGCATAGTAAATATTTTATCGTGCTCTGGCCCTTCTTGGGCTATCAAAGTGTATTTTAATATTTTTTTATCATGAGCATTGTGGTATTCTTGTAGCTTGGTTTTATAATCGTTAAAGATAGTATCATCATCTATAATTTCTTTGGCATCTTCGGTATAATTTTCTACTAAAAAATTATATAAATAGTTAAAACCCGCATCAAGATAAATTGCTGCACATACTGCTTCAAAAGTGTCTGCTTTTACATGTTTTTTAAGCTGACCACCGTGTTGTTTTTCTCCCCTACCAAAATTTAAATAGCTAGTTAAATTATATTTTTCGCTAGCCTTTGCAAAGGAATCTGTACACACTAAACGAGACCTAGTTTTTGTAAGCCAGCCTTCTGGTTTGTTGTTGTAATTTTTAAATAAAACCTCACTTACAACTAAATCTAGGACACTATCTCCTAAAAATTCTAAACGTTCATTTGATTTTGCCTTAGTTTTTGCTTCATTTGTGTAGGAAGAATGAGTAAAGGCTACATCTATCAATGATTTGTCATTGAATGTGTAGCCAATCTTATCTTCAAATTCTTTAATTTGTTCTAAACGTACTTGTGATATCATCAAAGTTTGCTCTCTATAAGACTTGCTATATCATCTAAGCTTTCGATTTCATCTAGCTCATCTTCTTCAAATTCTATGTCGTACTTTTCTTCTATAAGCATGATAAAATCAAGCATATCAATAGAATCTATATCAAGGTGTGATAATTTTGTATTTATATCTAAATCACTTGTATTTATGTCAAGATTTTCACTTGCTAGTTTAGTTAACTCATCAATTATCATGTAATTCTCCTTCAATTTTTTCTATTACATTCATATCTATATAGTTTAATAGGCCTAGGATAGCATTTGAAAATGCAGTTTCGTTGGTATTACCATGGGCCTTATATACATAAGATTTTACCCCAAGTAAGGGTGCTCCTCCAACTTCATCTGGGCTAAATTTACCCGCTAATGATTTGATATCATTTTTTAACATAGCACCTGCAAGTTTATTTTTAGTAGAACTATAGATGAGATTTTTTAGCTCTGATCCTAGGGTCTTTAAAACACCTTCAGTTGTTTTTATTGCAATGTTTCCATCAAAACCATCTGCAACTATTACATTAACTTTTCCTGTAAATAAGTCCCTAGCTTCTAAATTTCCTGTAAAATTCATATCAGACTCTTTTAAAAGCTTGTAGGTTTCTTTAGTTAAAGCATTCCCCTTATGTTCTTCTACCCCTACATTTAATAGACCTATTTTGGGATTTGAAATATGCATAGCATTTTCTAAAAATACCTTACCCATTAAGGCAAATTCGTATAAAAATTCTGGCTTACAGTCCATATTTGCACCTGTATCCATTAATAAAGTTATATTATCATTTATTGATGGAATGCTTGCAGCAAGGCAGGCTCTTTTTATGCCAGGGATTCTACCTGCGATAAATAACCCACCAGCTAGTAAGGCTCCTGTAGATCCTGCTGATATTAGGCCATCATAGCCTTCTTCCTTTAATTTATTATAGGCTAAAACTATAGAGGCTTCTTTTTTCTTTCTTATAGCTCTAACAGGGTCTTCGTTATTTGAAATAAATTCATTTGTAGGAATTATTTCATAATTTTTTATCCTATCACGTACTAAGAGTTTAATCTCCCTATCATTTCCAACAAAAACCGGTGTAAAATCTCTTTTTTCTAAGGCTTTTATAGTACCTTCTATAATAGGATTGGCTCCAGCATCTGCTCCAAAAGTGTCAATTAATATTCTCATATTTTTCCTCATTTTTTGTATAAAAAAAGATAGTGCATTAACACTATCTTATTCTACATCAATTCTTGCTTCGCCTTTATATTCTCCACAGTTTGGGCAAACTCTGTGTGGAAGTTTTGGCTCGTGGCAATTTGGACACTCAACATAGTTTGATCTGTTCAAAGTATAAGCTGAGGCTCTTCTTTTATTTTTTCTAGTTTTAGATGTTCTTCTTTTTGGTACTGCCATCATTACACCTCCTCTTATCAGATTTAGCAATCTTTTATATTATATATTGACTTATCCTCTATGTCAAGGTAATTATTTTACTAATTCTTGTGTATCCCTTGCAATCATAAGCTCTTCGTTTGTAGCGATTACCATAACTTTTACTTTTGAGTCATCTGTTGAGATTATGTGTTCTCCACCGCGTACTTCGTTAGCTTCTTTATCAATTTTGATACCGAATTGTTCAAATCCTTTAAGGATGTCTTCTCTCATATCAATTGAGTTTTCACCAATACCACCTGTAAATACGATAGCATCTGTATTTTCTATTTCAGCCATATATCCTGCAATGTATCTTTTAGCTCTTGTTGTAAACATATCAAGGGCAACTTGTGCTCTTTCATTGCCATCTTTAGCTGCATCTTCTAGGTCTCTAAAGTCTGAGCTTACGCCTGATACTCCAAGTACACCAGATTCTTTATTTAAAATGTTATTCATATCTTCTGGAGCAACTCCATCTTTTTCTTCAATGTATGTTACTACAGCTGGGTCTAAGTCACCAGATCTTGTTCCCATTACAAGACCTTCTAATGGAGTAAGTCCCATAGTTGTATCAAATGATTTACCTTCTTTAACAGCTGTAATTGATGAACCATTTCCTAAGTGAGCTGAGATGATGTTTGTATCTTCTACTGATTTTCCTAATAAATCAGCTGCTCTACCTGTGATGTATTTGTGGCTTGTTCCGTGGAAACCATATTTTCTAATAGCATCTTCTTCATAGTATTTGTAATCAATACCGTAAAGATATGTTTTTGCTGGCATTGTTTGGTGGAAAGCTGTATCAAATACTGCTACATTTGGTACACCTGGTAGTAATTCTTCACAAGCTTTAAGTCCCATTAAGTTAGCTGGGTTATGAAGTGGTGCAAATTTAGCAGCTTCATTGATTGCATCTTTTACTTCATCTGTTATTAGAGCAGATTTAGTCATTTTTTCTCCACCGTGAACGAATCTGTGTCCTACAGCATTGATTTCTTCAAGACTATCGATTACTCCGTTTTCTTTGTCTAAAAGTGCATCAAATACATGTGATACTGCTTGTGTATGGTTTTCCATAGCTTCATCGATTACAAATTCATCTCCGTTGTTTTTTTGAACTAAACGGCTCCCTTCAATACCAATTCTTTCTACAAGACCTTTTACCATTACTTCTTCATTTTCCATGTTGAATAATTGGTATTTAAGTGATGAACTTCCGCAATTAATTACTAATATTTTCATTTTTTCTCCTTATAATTTAATACATACATTATTATACCTATACCCTAATATTATAAAAGTTAGTAGGTATATTTTGCCATTAATTTTATATCTTTTTGACCTGAATTTCCCTCAGGATCAATTACTTTAAAGATAGCCTCAGCTCGTGCAATGCTATCTCCTACTTCTATTTTACTAGTTTCTATCCTATATACATCCGAAAGTTTCGCTTCTTCTTTTCTATACATATAGGCTATTTTAAAATAATAAGTTTTCCCATCATAAATTAACATCTCATCTTCTGAAACCCAGTAGGATTTATTTTTATTACTTTTATAAGATTTTTCATCTTTTAAAATATTTTCTTTTATAGTTGCATAATTTTCATCTATATAGATATTTAAGACTGTTTCTGCTAGGTATTGGGCTTGTTTTTTATTATAAAGATCGCTTGCATATAGGCTTGTAGCTTCATTTTGCTCGTATATAAAGCTTAGAGTAAGGCTAAGACCTATAAAAACTAATAAGGTAAGTATTGATATAAAACCTTTTTTCATAGGCGGTCTCCAAGATATATTTTAGTCTCTTGTCTAAATTTTGTATCATTATTTAAAATGATAGTAACTACTTCAGTTGACCCATCATAGTAAAGATATAAACCATCACAAGCAGCTATTCTTATAGTTCCATCCCTGCTACTTTTATTACTAATGTTATCCCTAACAGCCATTAGGAACCTTTGCTCATTTTTTACTGTAGTTTTAAAATATATACTGGATATCTCATTACTACTTTTATCCAATACATAGGCCTTGAAATTAGTTTCGCCAGTATCTGCTATTAGTTCTATCTTATAGGCACTTTTTACAATATTATCTATATACATCATAGCAAGATTTGTTTCTTTATATGAATTTTCATTTTCAAAAGCACTTTTACTAGCTTTTATATTTACAGAAAATATTAAAACTGCGACAGTAGTTAGTAGGGAGCAAATAGCAAGGCTTGCCAAAAGCTCAATTAGAGTGAATCCTTTTTTTCTCATGATTTTCCTCTATTACTTCTAGCTTATATTTGCCATAGTTTACTGATATTTTATCCAAATTATCAGTATAAGGCTCTCTATTAATTTTAATTGCAAATTCATTTATATTTTCTAATTTGCTACCATAATTAGAGTCTACATTTGCTTTTTCTTTTTCTATAGCAGCTTCCATGGCAAATATTATTTTACTTTCATTCTTCAATACGTTTGAGCTAGTCATTAGAGTATTTAAAGATGGTAAAAAAAGGCTTGCTATAAAACCTAAAATACCAAGTGCAAATACTGCTTCAATCAAAGTAAACCCATTCTTTATTTTTTTCAATTCTAGAATGCCCTCCTGCCACAGTTACTACTAGTTTATAAACTTCATCTATATCAAGTCCATCTTTTCTTTTGATAAAAACCGTTCCAGCATTATTTACACTTCCACTAGCAGTGTAGGTAATTGTTTTTGCAAAATTATTCTCATTAAAACCTATATCTAGGTAGGTTAAATCTTTTTGTATAATTTGATCTTTACTTTCTTCACCTAATGGTTTTATTACATAGGCATCTTTGGTTAAAATTAAGTTATAGGGTCTACCCGTAGATAATGCTTTCATCTTAGCAAAGTTTATGTCATTTATCATAGTTTGGATCTCATTGCTGGCCTTAAGTCTATCAATAATATTAAGTCTAAAAACTCCTATACCGATACATATTGACATTATAGCTAAAACAGCTATTAGTTCTATTAAAGTAAAACCGCGTTTTTTCATAAGTTAACTCCAAGATAGAGATAAAATTAGAAAAGCCATAAAAATATAAATACAAAAAGGGATTTCTATTTTAGTAGACTTATTTTTTATAGCAATAAATATGCCAGATAAGGCACCAAGCCATAGGGAAATTAAAATAAACCATAAAAGCTTATAATTTGGTAAAAATAAGAACAAGGCTAGATAATAGTAAATATCTCCATTACCCAGGCTACCCTTAAAGAAATAATAAATAATCCCATAGAAAATGCTAAATATTAGGATATTTTTAATAAATAAAAAGTCTAAGCCCACAAACTTTATTCTATATATAAGTCCTATGATAGATAAATATAGAATTTGAACCATATAAATATCAAAGGTTTTAAAGTCTATTACTGCTATAATTAAAGCAAGCATTATGCCAAAATATAGGAGACTAGATTTTAAAATATTTCCAGGATCAAAAAATATAAGCAAAAGTAAACCAGAAATAATTTCTACAAGCAAATTTTCTTTAGAAATCTCTGCCTTGCAATACTTGCACCTACCCTTTAAAAATATAAAACTAAATATTGGCACTAAATCTAAGGGATGTAGTCTATGGTCACAAGAATCACAGTGACTAGGTGGGCTTACTATGCTTTCTTCTTTGATAGTGCGGTTTATTACTAGGTTTGTAAAAGATCCAAAGATTGCGCCTAGGAAGAATATAAAAGTATTCGTCACTATTACTTTGTTAAATCCTCTTCTGAAGGTTTTATATCAATGCTTGTGGAAGAGATTGTTACAGTGTAAGTCTCAGGAACCTTGTTATTATCTTTTGATTTTAAACCCGCTGGAACTTTTGGCCATTTTTCCACGTAATTATCGGGTTTTTCATCTATTGGCCAAGTAACACTCTGGTTTCCTGATAATTCATTTTGCCTAACTAAAGCAGCAGACTTTAACATCTGTACATTACTCTTATGAGCTGCCTCAGCTGCCGCTAGTCTTGAATTGTTGTATTTTGGAAGAGCAACTGCAGCCAAAATTCCTATAATCGCTATTACTATTACAAGTTCTATTAAAGTAAAGCCTTTTTTCTTCTTATTTTTCATATTTTCTCCTAAAATCCAACCCCATTAACAGATTCAAAAATCGGTAGGGCTATGGCAAAAACTACAAAACCTACGACCACACTCATAATAATTATCATAAGCGGCTCAGCAAGACCTGCTATGTATTTTAGCTTATAAATATAGTCTGTAGCAAAATATTCACTCGATTTCTTCAAAGTCTCTGTCATCTGACCAGTATCTTCACCAATTTTTACCATAGAAATTAGTAAAGGTGAAAATATTTCTTTACTAGCTAAACTAGTACTTAGCTTATAGCCTTTTTCAAGATCATAAATGATTTGACTTAAAACTCCTTTTATATATGTATTTTTGAATGATTCCTTAATAATATCTAAACTTGTCACTATGTCAATATCCCCAGCCTTTAATATATAAAGTAAGGATGTAAGCTGATATTCTAAACTTAGCCTCCTATATTTAAAAAATGGTAAATGTAAGTAGGTAAACTTATCTAATTTTAAGCGGATATTCTTATCTTTTCTTAACACTAGGATACAAATGCTAGATAAAACTAGAAATAAAAAGATAAAAAATCCGTAACTTTTAAAAAATTCTGCAATCTTTAAAAGTATTTGTGTTATAAGTGGCAATTCTTTGCCATAGGATTTAAAAATACTTACAAAGGTCGGCAAGACAAAGTTAATTACTATTATATTTATAATGACCATTACAAACATAATCATAATGGGATAAGTCAGGGCCTGTTTGATTGTTTTTTTATTTTTACTTTCTTCGCTAATATAGATTGAAAGCTCATCTAAAACCTCAGCCATGCGACCACTTTTACTACCACTTTTTATAAAAGCTACTAGGATAGGATTAAAATATTTTTTATGGAGGTCAAAGGCTTTATCTACTGATATTCCTTTTGCCAAAACTAGATTTATTTTATGTAAGGCTTGGCTTAGCTTTTTATCTAAATTTTGCTCTTCTATTATTTTTAAGCTCTTATCTAAAGGAAGGCCTGTCCCAATTAGCAAAGATAGTTGCTTTAAAAATAAGGACATAATCCTACTGTCAATTTTGACAGAGGATATATCCTTATTTAAAAAGTCTTTTATTTTATTTAAATCTAAACTAGCCACATTACACTGTAAGTAATTCTTGGTTTTTCTTATCAGCTGCTTGTTCTAATTCGTTGATGTATTTATCTGTGATATCTTGAAGTTCTTCTTCAAGTGAAAATCTATCATCTTCAGTAATATCTCCAGATTTCTCACTTTTCTTCACTTCATCCATAGCATCACGTCTTTTATTTCTTATAGAAATTTTTGCATCTTCAGCGTATTTATTTACTTCTTTTGTATATTCTTTACGTCTTTCTTCTGTAAGAGCTGGGAATGGAAGTCTTATAACTTCTCCATCATTTTGTGGGTTAATACCTATATCAGCTTTTTGAATAGCCTTTTCAATTGGTCCTATATTTGTTTTATCCCAAGGTTTTATAACTAGTAGTCTAGCTTCTGGGATAGTTACTGTAGCCGCTTGGTTGATTGGTGTTTCTGTTCCAAAATAGCTAAAAGTAATACCATCTAAAACTGCTTCTGAAGCACGTCCAGCTTTAATATTAGCAATTCTTCCTTCAAATGATTTTACAGCTTCCTGCATTTCCTTATCAGCTGTTGATTTAATTTCTTCGTAATTCATTAAAATTTCTCCTTTACAATTGTACCAATGTCTTTATTCTCAGTAAAAATCCTTACCATGTTATAAGGATCATCTATACCAAAAGCAATAAGGGGCATTTCATTATCCATTGCCAAGCTTGTTGCTGTAGTATCCATAATTTTAATTTCTTGTTGTAAAATTTCTTTGTAAGTTAACTTATCATATTTTGTTGCATCATCAAATTGATTTGGATCCTTATCGTATATTCCATCCGTACCTGTTTTGCCTAGAAGGATTACATCCGCATCAATTTCTAGAGCTCTTAAACTAGCTGTGGTATCTGTTGAAAAATATGGTAGTCCAGTTCCAGCAGAAAATATTACAATTCTATTTTTTTCTAGGTGTCTTATAGCCCTACGTCTGATATATGGTTCAGCTACTTCTTTCATGTCAATAGCTGTCATTAGTCTAGTATCCATACCCATTTCTTCAAGGCTACCTTGGATTCTTAGACCATTCATAACTGTTCCAAGCATACCAATAGTATCAGAGCTAGCTCTTTCTATTTCAACCCCTGAACGTCCTCTCCAGAAATTACCCCCGCCAACAACTATGGCTATTTCTACTCCTAAGTCGTGAACTTTTTTTATTGATGAGCAAATATTTTCTATTACCTTATCATCAAAACCAAAACCCTTATCACCTGCAAGGGCTTCTCCACTTAATTTTAATACAACTCTTTTAAATTTTTGCAAAACTGCCTCCTATTAATATAAATTATAACCTATTTTAAATTTATAATAAAGATGGGTAACAAGAGTTTTCTTAACAAAACTTACACACTATTAATTATAACATACCCTATATAAAAAAGCAGAAAAAAAGAAACCATTTAAATGGTTTCCAAAAAGCTTGTATTGATAACTATAAAAAAAGAAACCGTTGAATTAACAACGGTTTCTCATATTTATTGGTGCGGGATAAAGGAGTTGAACCTTCACGAGAAAATTCTCACTAGATCCTAAGTCTAGCGCGTCTGCCAATTCCGCCAATCCCGCATGGGGTGAGTAGTGAGATTCGAACTCACGGCCTCCTGGGCCACAACCAGGTGTCTTAACCAACTGGACCATACCCACCAGGTCATTACCCTATACATTATATAACATATAATTTGTTTGTCAAGTTTTTTTAATATATTTTTTACAATAACTTAACATTCAGATTATAGCCATATCATAAGGCCATCCATGCATTTCTTAACTGCAAGAATTATTATAATACTTTTAGCTATACCTTGTCAAGCTTTTTTTTGAATTTTTTTATTAAGTTTTCTAATGTATTTTTTTGTTTAAATAGTAAAGTAAACAAGAGGTGAATTTGATGAAAAATAACAAGACTATACTTAAAATTTTTGCAATTATTATAGCTATTGCCATGGTTGCTCCAATACTTTATAGCGCTTATGCTTCATTTGCTGGTCTATGATTATTGAGGCTATAGATTATTCTGATAAGTACAATTTAGTGATCCTAACCATATCTGGTGAGGATTTTTCTATATCTTATGACCTATATAATGATTTACTTTTAAATGTAGATGATGAACTAAGCTTTGCCACTTATAAAGAAATTTTGGCTGATGATGAGTTTAATAGGGCCAAAAATATTGCTCTTAGCAAAATATCTTATGCCCAAAAAACTAGTTTTGAAGTTGAAAAGATTCTAAAAGAAAATGATTTTTCGTCTGACTCTATTGAGAAAACCATAGATTTTTTAAATGATTATGGAATATTAAATGATGAACTTTATGTAAAATCCTATGTATCTGATAAGCACAATATTGCTAGATGGGCAAAAAATAAGATAAGTTATTCTTTGAAAGCAAAAAAAATAAATGAAGACTTAATAAATACTTATCTAGATCAGATAAGTGATGAGGATGAGTATGAAAACGCCTATAATTTTGCTGTAAAAAAGGCTCGCAATGATTTTTCTATAGAAAGCAAACAAAAAGTTTATAGGTACCTGTCCGGCAAGGGATTTGATTTTGATATTATAAATAAAGTTGTAGGTGAACTTTTCAAATGAGTTATGGCTATGTTTATATTTTAAGATGTAAAGACAATTCTTTGTATACTGGCTGGTGTGTCGATCTAGAAAAAAGATTAGCCTTACATAATGCGGGCAAGGGTGCCAAATATACTAGAGCCAAGGGGCCTTGTAAATTAGTTTATTATGAAGAAATATCAAATAAATCTGAAGCCCTAAAAAAAGAATTAGCTATAAAAAAATTATCAAAGACAAAAAAAGAGGACTTAGTTAGAAATTTTAATCTAACTTAGTCCTTATTTTTTTATCTTCTAAAGCTTGCTTTCAATTTTTCAAAAAAACCTAATTTAGGTATATCTACTGCCCTATCGGCTACTAAGTTTTCAATGACATTTTTAAAATATTCGCCATTTTTTACTGAACCTAGGTAGTTACTATTTTTACTATCAATAGTATCCTTGTAGTTTCTTATATCAAAGTCTTCGCTTTCTTTATTTATGAAAAAAGCATCACTATCATTTACAAGGTTTAATTCATTTTCGCTAACTATATCTACCGATGTTTTATTGGAAATAATATTTTTATCAACACCGTCTATAACTACATAGTCATAGGATACACTGCTTAAAAGGTTGTTTATATCATTTCCTGTAATTTCATATTTATCTTCTAAAAGTGGACTTATGATGAAATCTAGGTTTTGATTTTCATGGACTATCACTGTTTCAAGAGGCACTAAACCTGTAAAATAATCTGCCAAATCATAGGTTATCATCCCATCTTTTTGAAAATAATCTTCTATATTAGAAGTAGTAGCACGTTTACCTTGTAGTAATAAAACTTTATTATTTTGTTGTAAAAATTCAGCTAAATTTACTGAAAAATCTGTTTTACCAATGGCCTTAGGGCCATTTATTACATAAACTTTCATTTTTCTTCCTTTAGTTTGGACTACCACCAGCTTCAGGATTTTCTTCTGCTGGTTCAGTTTCAGAATTTTTTTCCTCTTCTAGAGCTGCTGGTAATTCCTGGTCATCATTTGTCACAGAATCTCCCAGTTCTGCTATATCAGCATCTTCTGGAGTATCACCTGAGTTTGTAATAAATACATCTAAATCAAAGTATTTAGATATAACATCACGCATGATTGGTGTAGCATTGTAGGATGTATCACCTTGGGTTAGGACAATACTTATGGCAATTTCTGGGTCATCATATGGTGCAAAACCTACCATCCATGCATAAGAATCATAATCTGTACCATCTAGGTTTTTACCTTCTACTTCTGCTGTACCTGTTTTTATACCAATATCTACTGGCATTTGATTTAAAATTTTATTATTTTGAGAAACTAGAAGTGTACCGTATTTGATATCTTCCAGATATTTTCTATCCTTTAAATCAATTCTTTCTCTTTCGGGAACATTATTAAATAATACATCACCAGAATCATGATTAGTTACCTTATCTACCAGAGTAAATTTATTTAAATATCCACCATTTGTAAGGGTTGCTACTGCTCTATTCATCTGAATTGGTGTATAAGCGTTTTGTCCTTGGCCAATTACGATATTAAGCATGTCTGTAACATCCCACTCAGCTTGATTAAGATAAGTATATCTTATGGTATCTGCTAGACCTGCCCTATCTTTTCCGAGGGCCACTTCTGCGTTATATCCTTTTTCATCTAAAAATTCTATAATATTTTTTCTTGTCCATTCGCTAGGATTTGTTGTCATTTTAACTATTTCTAGGACATCATTTTCAAATTCACTTCTTGATTTTTTGACCCCATCTTTTAGGTATACTGGCAATTTATCTTCTAGATAAGTTTGTAGCATCATTTTTGTGATTTCTACCTTTTTACCAACTGATGGAATATTACCAGTTGTTTCTTTTGGTATATTTACTTCAATTCCTGTTGGTTGATCTAGTCCTAATTTTTCTGCTGCAATCCTAATATCATTTAGGTCTAATTTTGTACCTATAGACCTACCATCATGTGGATTTTCTCCAAGAGCTAATACATAAAAATAATAGTTACATGAATCTCTAATAGCTCCATATAAGTTTTCTTCCCCGTGGGTTGTACCATATTCTGTCCATACCAAATCGTTAAATCTTCTATTACCTACTTCTACATAACCATAGTCTGTTATAACTGATTGTGGATCTAAGCCACTTTCTAAAGCTGCAAGACTTGTTACAAGTTTAAAAGTAGATCCTGGCATTACCGCAGTTTGGCTGGCAATATTAAGCATAGGACGAGGTACAAGTGGTCCACTATCTTCTTCTACTTGTAAACTCTCCCAGTCTGATTGGGAAATACCAGTTGAAAATAAATTTGGATCATAGTCTGGGAAAGAAGCCATGGCTAAAACTTCACCAGTTTTTACATTTGAAACTACAACAGCCCCACTTGAAGCATGAGGAGCTTGTCTTAATGGCATAAAACTTCCATAGTCTGATTCGTATTGGTAGCCTTTGCTTATAGCATCAAGTACTCCTGTTAGGGATTTTTCAGCTTGTTCTTGTAAATCGGCATCTATTGATAAATATAAATCATCTCCAGGCTCAGATGGTGTCTGAGATATGGTTTGTCGTCTATTTCCAGCTGAGTCAACTGTTACTAAAGATTTACCATTTTTTCCTTTCAGGTTATCTTGGTAAGATTCTTCAATACCTGTTTTTCCTATGATCTCATCACGCAAATAATCACGTTCGTTTACATATTTATCAACTTCTTCTGCAGTTGCAATAGGCCCCATATATCCTAAAATGTGACTAGCCAGGTATCTATTTGGATATGATCTTATAGGTATAGTATCTACTTGGATACCAGATGTTGCATCTATATTTTCTTCTATTTTTAAAACTGTAGATTCGTCTATATTATAAACTAGATTTATTGGTCGATAGCCGTAGTTACCTTGGCGACTTATTTGATTATCTATAGTTAATATACCTACAGCTTCTGGGTCAGAATAGTCTTCTAAATCATTTATTTTCTTTAGGTAGTCTAAGATAGCCTTAGCATCTTTTTCATTTTCTAATACTGATACGACTTTGTCTCGTTCATTTACCTTATCCTTTGCCGCATAATAAGTATAGAAATTATGCTTTTCTATATTAAAAGTGTAGTCCCAGTCATCTGGGTCTTCTTCTGATATATCTATGGATGGATAAATATTATTTAAAGTGTTGGCATTTTGAGCCATATACTTAATTTCTTCTGATAAAATAAGGGGTTTTAATAAACCATTTTCGTCTGCAATTCTTGCCAGCTCATCAACAGGAGAGCCTGCTTGAGGGTTTTTGAAATTTATATTTACTGTATATGTATTTCTATCATCCTCAGTTTGGGTTATAACTTCTGTTTCAAAGTTTGCATATATTCCCTTATTTTCTAGCTGTTGGATTAAAATATCAGCTGGGATTACATAGGATCCATCATCATTTACATTTGCCTTTGTTAAAACATCATTTATGGTGGAGGTTTTTACAATTTCATAAAAATCATCGCTTGGATGACTTTTTAGAGAAATTTCAGGATAAACTTTAGAAAGCTTTGCCTTTTTTTCTATCATATCTTCACTAGCCTTAACTACATAAGGTTCCATGGTAATGCTTCCAAGCAAATTATTTGTTTTTAATATATTATAGGCTAGGATTCTAGAGTTAGAGTTTTGCAATATGGATAGTAAAACCGACCTATCATTACCCACTGCATCTATTACTACATCTATGGGATTATCATTTTCGCTATAGCCAACTGCTTCTAGTTTATTTTTTGAATTGTCCCTGTAAGTAACTTTTAACCTGCCTTCTTCTTGGCTAACGTTGGCTGGGATATCTATCCCACGTTTTTTTAGAGCAAGCAGGGCAGTTCTCATTGTTTCGTATTCTATATTTTCATCCTTATAGACAGATGTTAAAAATTCTTCTACTAGATTATTGTCTATCAAGGTAGAAACAACGACCTCTGTTGGCATCTGTCCTAGGATGAAGTAGTCTTCGTCTCTTTTATATACAAATGAATTTAACTTTAAAGCAAAATCATCTGTATAGTTTACCCCATCAGCCTCTAGAATATTTACCAATTTTGCTAAATTTTGTGTTATTTCTTCCGGTTCTTTTTCTAATAGCTGGTCCTTATAAATTTGAACAGCAAAGGATGGGATACTTGTTGCAAGGATTTTTCCATTTCTATCATAGATATTTCCACGGCTTGCTATCTCATCTACTTCTTTAACTTTTCTATTATCCGATAAGTCCCTGTAATAATCCCCCTGGCCTATCATAACTGAAAAAAGTCTTCCAATTATTATAGCCATTAGGAGGATAACAAGAACTTGTATAAATACTAAGCGTCTTTCTTTTTGTTTTTTCACAGATTTTACTCCTAAATTCTATAAGTTGGAATATACATTATCCTCTTTATTAATCTGTAATAAATTAAATAAATGAGTGTATTTAATACAGATTCCACTAGGAGAGGTAGTGGGAAATAATTTGTAAAATTATTAACTCTTATGAAGATATAGTAAATTAAACTTAAAAACAAGAAATTAAATATACTTGCTAAAAATGTAATAATAAGTCCTGTAGTTTTATCTTTAGCAAAATTAAACCTATCGCTAGATACAAAAGATCCTATTAGAAAATACGACAAGGCACGAGGACCTATTAAACTTGTAAATAAAAAGTCTTCAAATAATCCTGTAATCATAGACCCGTATGGTCCTATTTTGCGTCCAAGAATTTGAGAGATGGCTATTACAGCAGGTATCATTATATTTATATTTGCTCCAAAAATATCAATCTTTGAAAAAATAGTTGTTTGGAGGATAAAGGTTACTAAAAACACTAAAAAAGTTTTAAATTTATTCACTTATATTCTCCTCCCCTTCAATTTCGTTAGATTCTCATTAGTTTCATAATCTTGATTGCCTTTTAAAACTAAAACTCTGTATATGTGTGAAAAATCTACTGGTGAATCTACTGTAATATTTTTTCTAAGACTATCTTGGCTCATAGAAACATTGCTAACTGTTCCTATATAAATTCCATATGGATATACTCCACCAAGACCACTAGTCATAAGAATATCAGAATTTTTAGCTTCACTTTCTACATCTAGCATATAACCTTGGATGGTTCTTGATGTAAATTTATCAATAACCCCATAGTCACCACTACGAGTATTTATAAAAGAAACATCATTTGCTTGATTGTTTATTGTTTCTACTCTAGCAGTAGTATCATAAACTTGTGTAACTTTTCCAACTAGGCCTGTGTAGTATTTGCTATCTCCTATGGCTTGAAGGATGATGTCATTTTTCTTAATGCCATCTTTCTTACCCTTATCAATGGTAAAGTTGCTGGTTAAGGATGTGACATCAGAGTTTACTACATTTGCCTTTAAGAATTCATTTGGAGAATTTTCGATGGCTTTGGCTTCATTTCTTAAAAAGTCTTCTTTATTTATAATGGATAAAAGTCTAGCATTTTCCATAACTAAAGACCTATTTTCTGATTCTAATCTCATAACTTCAGACCTTGTTTCTTTAGAACCTACTGTTCTTTCTATTTGATTCATAATCTCTGATGAAACAGAATAGGTGAAACCTTCTATTGGTTTAAATATTGTATTAGCAAGGTTAGAGCCAGCACCTGTTAAGGCCTGTGTCTGAGATGATACACCTATGGTTATAAGTAATGCTAAAGTTGTTATTAAAAATGATTTATTAGATTTCTTTCTTCTTCTATATGCCATTTTTACCTACTTACGATATTTAAAAAATCTATCTGGATCATCTAAAATCTGTCCAGCTCCTAGAATTGCATCTGTTTGTGGGTCATCTGATGTATAGGATGTTAAATGTAATTTATTTTCTATATATTCACGCAGACCTCTTACCTGGCTAAGACCACCACTTAGTGCAAATCCATCTTTTTTGATATCTGCTGTAAGTTCTGGTGGTATTTTTTCTAGTACTTCATAGATCATATTTACAATTTCATCTGCATATGGCATGATGCACTCTACTAGATCCTTACTTTTAATATCCACTGACTTTGGAGCAGCTGATACTAAATCTCTACCATCAACATTCATAGAATTTTCTGCATCTTTTACTCTAAGACTGAGCAAATTGTTTTTTATTTCTTCTGCTGTTGCCTCTCCAATATCCATTTGTCTTTTTTCTCTAAATAAATCTATAATTGCATCATCTATGTAGTCTCCACCCTTATTGATGGTTTTGCTTGTTACAATACCATTTAGAGAAATAACACTTATCTCACTTGTCCCAGCACCTAGACTTAATAATAAAATACCCCTAGGATCTTCTGGAGTAAGCCCCATACCAAAGGCTGCTGCAAGTGATTGTTCAACTAAAATAATATCACGGCTGCCAGCATGTAAAGCTGCATCTTCTATAGCACGTGATTCTATATCTGTAATCCCACTTGGAACGCAAATTACTACTTTTGGTTGGATAATGGCAGTACCTGGATTTACCTCAGCAAAAAAATGTTTTAGCATAGCTTCTGTAAGGTTAAAATCTGTTATCACTCCATTTTCAATTGGTTTAACAACATGAATATTTGATGGGGTTTTGCCAATCATATCCTTTGCTTCCTTGCCAATAGCTAAGACCTTAGTATTATTTTGGTCTAGGACTATCATAGAAGGTTCGTTTATGATTACACCCTCATTTTTTTTATAAACTAAAATATTGCTAGTGCCAAGGTCTATGGCAAAGTCTGTAGCAACCATTTTTAAACTCATTTGTAGTACTCCTATAATAAATTTTCTTTCTTAAAACTATAATAACCATCCTTACCGATTATTATATGGTCTAAGACTTCTATATCTAAGATATCTCCTGCTTCTACAAGTCTTTGGGTAGTTTTAAAGTCATCATTTGATGGAGAAAAATCTCCACTAGGATGATTGTGGGCAAAGATAATAGATTTTGCCGATTTTTTAATTGCAGGTTTAAAGGCTTCTCTTGGATGAACTAAGGATGCATCTAGAATGCCTACACTTATTACTTCTTTAGATATTATAACATTTTTAGTGTCTAAAAGGATAGCGTAAAAGCATTCGTTTTTCATATCAGCTAGCTCATTTTTTAGATAATTATAGATATCCTCACTAGAAGAAATTTTTCTTATTTTTTTCTCCATAGTTTTTTGAGCAATTCTTTGCCCAAAGCGAAGTGAAGCAACAATAGAGCTTGCCTTAGCAGATTTGATGCCCTTTATTTTTGTAAGCTCACTTACCTCTATATCGGATAAACTCTCATAAGAAAAAGTCTGTAAAATTTCTCTTGATAATTCTACCACATTTTTTTCTCTAGTTCCTGTGCCTATTATGATAGCAAGAAGCTCCTCATCACTTAAACTATCAGCACCCTTACTTATTAGTTTTTCACGTGGTCTATCTTCTTGATCAAACTCTTTTATTGACTTTCTCATCTTTCATATCCCTAATACCAATTTTTTCCATGTGACTTGCTACATAATTTACACCTAGACCAACAAAAAAGCTTGTAAATACTCCCATAATTACTAGGGCTGGAAAATAAATAAGCATTTTTATATTGCTCATAAATACTGCAGCTACTAGTATTTGACCTAGGTTATGAAAAAATGCACCTATTTCACTAATACCAATAAATGAAGTAAATCTATTTAAAAGTTTAAGTGATGCTGCCATACCTATAGATGCTAAAACAGCTCCTGCAAAGGAGTAGAAAAATGCTGTAACTGATCCTGTTATAAGCATAAGTAAAAACGATTTTAAAACTCCAACTAAAAGGGCTGATTTAAAACCATAAAAATATAGACTTAGTAAAATTATCATATTAGAAAAACCAAGCTTGGCTCCGGGTATGGGAACAGGAAGGGGAATCATATGTTCTATCAAAGAAATAGCCAGTGCCATAGAAGTTAAAAGTGCAATACTTGTTACTTTTTTTAAATCTTTCATCTATTACCTACTTATCCTATCTATGCCATCATCGTTTGATTGGTCAGTATCAATTACTTCTAGAAAAACTCTATTTGGTAAGCAAATTATAGTCTCTCCATTAATACTTATCGGTGGCATATGAGTACAAATCTGATCTCTACAATTTGCCTCTTCCATATAAGCTTTACCATCTTTTATGACTACCTTATTGTAGTGAACCCCATCATCTATTTCTATTACTTTGTCTTCATTTAAGGAAAATTCCCCATACAATTCAGAATTATGTTCAATTCTTACTATTTTCCCACTTGTTTTTGGGCTATTATTTGAAATCCCAAAGGCCATTACTATACTTAAAAGTAATAGACTCAGGGAAATAATTATATCACCTTTTTTAATTTTCATAAAAAATACCTCATTATATGAGTTTACGTTTAATAGTTTTTCTTGTCAATTTAGGGCAAAATATGAGTTTATAAAAAAAATAAACCGGCAAAACCGGTTTATCTTTATACTATTAATTAAAAACTTCTATACATTTGTTTGGACATTTATCTGCAGCTTGTTGCAATAATTCTACATCAAGGCTTGGATCAATGTTTTCAACTGATAGGTTTTTCTTCATTTCGAAGCCTTCTGGATAAGTTTTTGCACAAAGTGTACATGCTATACATGCCTTATCACATTTTTTACGTGCATCCTTACCCTTTTCTTGGTTAGAACACAAAACTACAGCCTTTTGTGCGTATGGTACTAAAGTTATGATATCTTTTGGACAAGCTTCTACACATTTTCCGCAAGCAACACACTTATCACGGTCTAATTTAGCTACTCCATTATGTACGTGGATAGCATCGAATGGACAAGTTTTTTCACATGTACCGCATCCAATACAACCATAGTTACATTCTTTTTTACCACCAAATAGTGCAATTTGTGCCCTACAATCATCAAGGCCTGAGTACTCAAATAAGTCTTTGGCACTATCACAATCTCCATTACACTTTACAACAGCTACTTGCCTACTATCATTAGAAACAGCTTCTACCCCCATAGCTTCTGCTACAGCTTCGGTTACTGTTGGTCCACCGATAACACAAGCACTTACTGGTGCTTCTCCTTTAGCAATTGCTGCTGCACAACCATCACAACCTGGATAACCACAGGCACCACAATTGGCACCTGGTAGAGCGTTTCTAACTGCTTCTTCTGTAACTGATGTTTCTACCTTAAATTTTGAACTTATAAGTCCTAGAGCTACAGCAAATAAAAAACCTAATGCCCCCAGAACTACAATTGGTAATAATATTTCATTCATAAATGACTCCTATAATCCTGCAAAGCCCATAAATGTGATTGACATAAGTCCCAGGATAATAAGACTCATTGACGCACCCTTAAAGGCTTCTGGAGTATCATTTTCTGCAATTCTTTCTCTTATGTATGATAGGATCATCATAACTAGCATAAATCCTAATGATGCTGCTAGAGCATAAACTATTGTTTGAAGCAAATCATATTGGTTTCCAATTGTTTTTATAGCTACACCTAGTACTACACAGTTAGTTGTAATAAGTGGTAAGAATACCCCCAAAGCTCCATATAAGCTAGGCATATTTTTTTTCATTACAGTTTCAACTGATTGTACTAAAGATGCTATAACCAAGATAAATACTACAGTTTGTAGGTACTCAATATTTAATGGTTCCAATAGGTAATATTGTATAAACCATGTAACTATAGAAGATATAGTAATTACAAAAATAACTGCAAAGCTCATACCACGAGCAGTCTCTGGTTTACTAGTTACACCTAATACAGGACATATTCCTAGGAATTGTCCTAAGACGTAGTTTGATACAAAAATTGCACCAATAATTATTGAAATTAAATCTGTCATATGTCCCTCCCTATTTAGCTAAAGCAGCTTTTCTTTCTTTTTTGTTAGTATAAGCTGCATATGCTGCAAATAATAAACCTAAAACTATAAATGATGATGCTGGTTGTTGTAAGAACCCAATAGTGTATTCTGCTGGAATAATAGTTTTTCCAAATACTGTTCCTGCTCCAAATAATTCTCTTACAAAAGCTAAAACTGAGATAGCAAGAGTATAACCAAGTCCTTGACTAAGTCCATCCACAATTGATGCAATAGGACCATTTTTTGAAGCAAATCCTTCTGCACGAGCAAGGATTACACAGTTTACTACGATTAGTGGGATAAATATACCTAAAGATTTATATAAAGAAGGTACATACGCCCTAAGTACTAACTGAACTATAGTTACAAATCCTGCAATAATTACGATAAAAGCTGGGATTCTAATTTCATCTTTTATAAAATTTCTAAGTAAGGATACTACTAGGTTACTCATCACTATTACAAATATAACTGATAATCCCATACCAATGGCATTTTTCATAGTTGATGAAACCCCTAGTACCGAACACATCCCAACTAATTGTACAAAGACTGGATTATTTTTAAATATACCATCGGAAAATACCTTACCTAGGCTTACTTTTTGTTTTCTTTTACTATCTACTTTTGCATCTTCATCCACAAAAGGTCTATCTAATTGTTGTTCCATAAATAACTCCTAATTTAGATTAGCTAGAACTTTTCTAGCATCATTTATACCATTTACAATAGTTTGAGTTGAATATGTTGCTCCAGAAATACCTACTATTTCATTTTCGCCACCAGCTTCTGAATAGCCAACTTCATTATCCATATTTACTCCAACCATTCCTTTTTTAAAGAAATCTTGTTCCATTTCAGCACCAAATCCTGGTGACTCTAAGTGATCTAATGGAGCAAATCCTGTTATGTTATGGTCTGGATCAACACCAATTAGGTATTCGATGTCCCCACCATAACCACCTGGAGAATTGATTTGGAATACATACCCTTCTCCATCACTTGTAATTGCTTTATAAACATTTTCTATTGTTTCTGGTTTGTCTACATCTATTTCTTCATAAGAATCTGCAGGATATACTACAGATAAGGATTCTTTTAATTCTCGCGCTTGATTTTCTGCAACTACTGGAGCTGTTAGACTATTTGTAAAAGCAAGAGCTAGGGCTACTACTGCTGTTATGGCAAATAATCTTAAACCTAACTTAAAATTATTCATTTGCTACTCCTTTTTGTTTGCTATAATCTACACCAAATACTTTTGGTCTAGTATATTTTTCTATAATTGGTACAACTAGATTTGCAAGTAAGATAGAATAACTTACCCCTTCTGGATATCCACCAAAAGCTCTAATGATAGCTGTTAGTAATCCTGCAAGTACTGCATAAACTACTTGTCCTTTTGGGGTTACAGGGCTAGTTGTATAATCTGTTAGCATGAAAAATGCTCCTAAAAGCATACCACCGGATAGTATATACTTTAATATGTCATCAAATCCTTGGAATAATCCACCTAAAACTGTTGCTGTTACTATGTATATAAGAGGCATTTTGATATTTACTACTCTTCTTGCTAGTAAGTAAATAAAACCAATTATTAAGGCTAGAGCTGAAACTTCTCCTAAAGAACCTGGGATATTTCCTAAAAATAAATCCATTAAAGAATATGTCCTAGGTTCTACAAGTGGTGTTGCAGCTGATAAGGCTGAGACTGTGCTAACTGATTTTAAGGTTGCTACTCTTTGTGGTGGTACAAAGGTTGACATATTTTCTGACCAAGATGCAAGTAAGAATGCTCTTGCAGCCAAGGCTGGGTTTACTATATTTTGTCCAAGTCCACCAAAAGCCATCTTTACAACTACTATTGCAAATATTGCCCCTATAACTAATTGCCATACTGGTAAAGTAAATGGTACGTTAAAGGCTAGTAATATACCTGTAACTACTGCTGAGAGATCTTTTATAGTTTGCTTTCTTTTTGTAGCTTTATTAAATAAAAATTCTGATAATACACAAGCGATTACTGATGCTAGTATTAAGATTAAAGCCCTGTAGCCAAAGTAATATACTGCTGCAATACCTGCTGGTACTAGAGCAATAATAACATCTCTCATCTCGCTTTGAACGGTTTTATTGCTTCTCACATGAGGAGAAGATGTGATTAATAATTTTTCTCTATTTTCCATTTATCTACTCCTACTTACCTTTTCCTGCTTGTCTTATTTGCCTTTTACCAAATCTAATAGCCTCTACTAGTGGTCTTTTTGATGGGCAAATGTATGAACAAGACCCACACTCGATACAATCCATAATTCTATAATCTTCTGCTTGGTCAAATTTCTCATTTAACGCAAATTTATGGATATATAAAGGCATAAGATTTACTGGACAAACATCCACACATCTTGCACATCTGATACATGGTTCAATTTCTGCTGGTATAGCTTCTTCTTTTGTTTGTACTAGGATACAGTTAGTAGCTTTTTCTACAGGATTACCAGAATTTGGTTGAGCAATACCCATCATAGGTCCACCACTTATAAGTTTTCCTATTTCTCCGTTAAGACCACCTACAGCATCAATTGCATATTCAAAAGAAGTTCCTACTTTTACAACCACATTTTGTGGATTTTTTACATTATGACCTGTAACAGTCATCACTCTTTCATAAAGAGGCTTGTCATAGTAGATTGCTTCATAAACTGCATTTACAGTTGAAACATTGGATACTATTACTCCCGCATCCATTGGCAGACCACCAGATGGCACAACCCTATTTAATGTTGCATCAATTAATCTTTTTTCATCCCCTTGTGGATATTTTGTAGCAAGTTTAACTACTTTTAGATTAGGTTTGTTTGTAGCATTATTTGCATAAGTTTCTAGATATGAAGAGATTGCTTCAAAAGCTTTTGGCTTGTTATCTTCTATTGCGATAATTCCTTCTTTGGCTCCTGATGCTACTACTAAGATCTCTAGACCCTTTACAATATTTTCTGGTCTATTTTTTAATATAAAATCATCACATGTTACATAAGGCTCACATTCTGCCCCATTTACAATAACTGTATCGATTTCCTTTGCAGGTGTGTATTTGATGTGAGTTGGGAATGCAGCTCCCCCCATACCAACTATGCCTGCCTCTTTTATCTTCGCTACGATTTCTTCTTTATTTAAGCTTACGTTTTCATTTAATATGTACTCTTTTTCTTGATCGTAGCCTTCTGTGTCTATAACAACTGCTTGAGAATTTTTACCAGATGCTGTTTGAATATCTATTATGTCTTTAACAACCCCATTTACTGATGAATGGATATTTGCTGAAAAGTTACCAACAGCTTGGCCGATTAAATCTCCAATATGTACTTCATCTTTTTTGTTTACAAGACATTTACTTGGTGCACCGATATGTTGAGTTAGTGGGATTACTACCTCTTGTGGTGTAGGAAGGTTGAGTAATTCACTGTTTTCAGAAAGTTCTTTAAACTCTTCAATGTGGACACCCTTTTTAAATGTCAAAGCATTTCCTGCCATATACATCTCCTTAATATTTTTTATGTTCTTTTTTATTATAAATGAAATTTAGACATTCATCAACAACTAAGCTATATTAAAAAATAGCTCGTTGATGAATGTCATAAAATTATTATAGCTTAATTGTCCTAAATCAGATAACTCAGTATTTGTAGGTAGTCCATCCTTATAAAAAGTTTTGTAAACATCATAGGTTGATTCTACCTTTGTCACATATTGTCTTGTTTCTTCAAAAGGTATTTTTGATATGTCCGGATTTTCTTTATCAAGAATGCCTTCCTTAATCCATTTATCGACATTTCCTACACCACCGTTATAGGCTGCTAGGGCTAATTTTTGGTTGTTATAATATTTTATTAAATAATTATAATAGCCTACCCCTAGTTTTAGGTTGTAATCAATATCATTTAATTTTTCTGGATAATACTCCATGCCAATTACTTCTGCTGAGTGTCTGGCTGTATCATCAAGAAGCTGCATTAACCCTTGAGCTCCTTGGTGGCTTTGGGCATCATTATCAAAGTCTGACTCAACTTTTACAATAGATGCTGTTAAAAGCGGATCTATATTAAAATTTTCTGAAGTTTCAGTGATCTGATCTTGGTAATTTATTTTCGTTCTTGAAGTCTGGTAGGCAATTATACCATAGGATAATACTATTGCTAAAAGTATAGCAAGGAGAATATATCCTATAACTTTTCCTATAAATTTTAAAACTTTCATAATAAATCCTTTTGTTTTAAAACAATTTCTAATTCTTTTCTTAGATTTTCTATACTTGTACTATTGTCAAAGACTACATTACTATTTTCTTTCATAGTAAGCAGTTGGTCTTGACTTTCTATCTTTGCTTTTGCATAGTCGATATCAATATTATCGCGCATCATTAGCCTTTGTAGCTGGGTTTCATAATTAGCTACTACCAGCCAAACCTCATTTGCAGCAAACTTTTCTTCCATTTGAAAGAAAAGTGGAATTTCGATAAAAACTACACTTTCATCTAGTTTTGCAATTTGATTTTCTATCTCATCCAGGATATTCCTATGAGTTAGCTGGTTTAATTTTTTTAATTTTTGAGAATCACTAAAGATTATTTGAGCTAGGGCCTTTTTATCTAGGCTTTCATTATTAAAAGCTTCATCAAATTCACCTGAATTTTTAATTGCTTCAAAATTTTTTGACCCAGGTTCTAATAAAGCTCTATTTGCCTCATCTGCGGAAATAACCTTATATCCCATTTCTTCTAAAAGTTTACAAAGGGTTGATTTTCCCGATGCAATTGTCCCTGTAATTACAATTTTACTTGGACTCATACATGCTTTCTCCAGTATCAATTTCAACTAATAATGGTACTTGAAGTTTAGCTGCTGACTCCATAGAATCTCTTAAAATTTCCATGGCCTTATCCTTATCTTCTATAGATGATTCAAGGATAATCTCATCGTGGATTTGTAGGATTATTTTTGCATCAAGGCCAGCATTCTTTAGATTTTCTTCAGTCTTTATCATAGCGATTTTTATAATATCTGCTGCTGTTCCTTGAATTGGTGTATTTAGAGCAACTCTTTCACCAAAGCTTCTTACATTAAAGTTTTTTGAAGTAATTTCTGGTATATATCTCCTACGGTTAAATAAGGTATCGGTGTAGCCAAGCTCTCTTGCTTCTTTTATGATATTATCCATATATTTTTTTACATTTGGATAACCTTCAAAGAATCCTTCTATATATTCTTTGGCTACAGGTCTAGGAATATTTAAGTTTTGAGATAAACCATAATCACTTATCCCATAAATTATACCAAAATTAACTGCCTTAGCATTATATCTTTCTACTTTTGTGACCTCATCTAGGGGTCTATCAAATACTTCCGAAGCTGTTTTTGTATGGATATCAACACCATTTATAAAGGCATCTATCATATTTTGATCATTTGTTAATGAAGCAAGGATTCTAAGTTCGATTTGAGAATAATCCGCATCTATTAAAATTTTGCCCTCACCTGCCTTAAAGGCTTTTCTAATTTTTCTGCCTTCTTCTGTCCTAATTGGTAGATTTTGTAGGTTTGGCTCTGTTGATGAAAGTCTTCCAGTTGATGCTATACTTTGCTTAAATGTTGATCTGATTCTGCCATCTTCATCTATAGAATTTTCTAGCCCCTCTATATAAGTAGAACGAAGTTTGTACATTTCCCTATATTGTTCGATTTTTGGGATTATTTGATGTTCATCACGTAGTTTTTCTAAAACTGACGCATCAGTGGAAAAACCTGTCTTTGTTTTTTTGATAACTGGTAAATCTAAGTCCTTAAATAATACTTCTCCTAGTTGTTTTGGAGAATTGATATTAAATTCTGATCCTGCAAACTCATAGATTTCTGTAGTAAGGTCTTCTAAAACATCATCAATTTCAGCCTTTAGTTTTTCCAAAACATTAATGTCAGTTACAAAACCACTTATTTCCATATTAGCTAAAACTTTTGAAAGCTTTATTTCTATATCTTTATATAAATCATACATTTCTAAGTCTTTAAGTTCTGCTACTAATTTTTCCTTAGAATTTTCTATGGTATAAAGAATAGAGGCAAAATAAGGATTTAACTCGTCTTGGTCAACTTCTTCATATTTTTTAGTTTTTTTACCTTTGCCAATTAAATCTGCTTCACTAATCACTTCAAAATTTGAGTAAGTTTGGCTTAATGTTTTTACATCATAAGATGATCTAGATGGATCTATTAGATAATGCATCAACATCAAATCATCATAAGGCAAGGCTAAATCTATACCTAATTTATCAAGTAAAACCACATCTTCTTTAATATCAAAAGAATTTTTTATAATCTCTTTATCAGCAAATATTTCTTTAAAACTAGCTATAAAGTTTTCATCTGGTTTTACGATATAAGTATCTGTATCAGTTGTTTTTATAGCCAATTTATAAATTTTAGAATGGATATAGTTTTCTCCATCATAAAATGATTTAAAGGTAAATTCTTTATTTTTCTTTATAGAATTTATCAAATCATCATAACTATTAGCTTCCACAAAATCAAAGTCCATATCTATATCGGTATCTGCTACATCACCCTCTATTTTTTCTAGAAATTTATTAAAGTTATACTTAGAAAATTTTTCTTTAAGGGCTGGATAGTCTGGCTCGGTAAGTTTTAAATCATCTAACTCTATATCAACTGGGGCATTTTTAACGATTGTCCCAATTTTTTTACTCATATATGCAATAGCTTCACTATCGATTAAAGTTTGCTTGGTTTTTTTACCAGAGACTTCATCTATATGCTCATATAGACCCTCAATTGAACCATATTGTTGGATAAAGCCAATAGCTTTTTTAGGCCCAATTCCATCTACACCTGGGATATTATCTGATTTATCTCCTTCAAGACCCTTTACATCTATTAATTGCGCTGGGGTAAGTCCATATTCTTCCTTTATAGAATCAAGATTATACTCAACCATATCAGAAATACCTTTTTTGGTTAGGTAAACTGTAATATTTTCATCCACAAGTTGTAAATAATCACGGTCTCCAGTTATAACAACTACTTCATAGCCTGATTCTTGACCCATTTGTGCATAAGTTCCTACAATATCATCTGCTTCAAAACCATCAAGGTCAGTGTAGGCTACTTTCATAGAATCTAATATATCTTTTAAAATTCCAAACTGGTAGGAAAGCTCGCTTGGCATCTTATCACGAGTTGCCTTATAATCTTTAAATTCCTCATGGCGGAAAGTCTTACTTGACCTATCAAAGGCCACCAGTACAGAATCCGGTTTATATTTATCAAAAGCATTTTGGTACATAGTTAAAAAACCATACACACCGTTGGTCATGACTCCATCGTTATTAGTAAGGTTTGGGAGGGCAAAAAACGCCCTAAAAATTAAACTAGAACCATCAATTAGCATAAGTGTTTTACTCATTTGTCACTCCTTAGTTATAGTATAACGTAAAATGGGGATATTTGAAAGAAACAGATGAAAAAAGCTTATGGTCTTTAAGAGGATAGAAAATTTAGAAAAATAAAGAAAAACTCGCATTCTAAATGACTACGAGTTTTTTATATATTAATTTTATACACTTTTAAACCTAATCTATTTTGGTCTTGCCATAACTTCTAGACTATAGATCACAAGAATATATCTAAGATGAACTGAAAAAATATCATCAAGCACGGTTGGTAACTGATTGGTTACAAGCAAAAAAGAAACCGTTGATAGTTCAACGGTTAAAGTTAGCTTTTGGTGCCGGTGGAGGGGATCGAACCCACACGCCCTAATGGACAACAGAGTTTGAGTCTGTCTTGTCTGCCAGTTCCAACACACCGGCTTAATGGTTACCCATTAATTATAGCACAGTTGGTTAATTTTGCAAATATTTGACTGGCAGCATTTTCCTTAAGTTTTTATTAAAATATATCTTTATTGCAAGGATACCAAGAAAAAAACCTATGATAGATCCTGCTAGGACATCTGTTGGGAAATGGACATATAAATAGAGTCTACTAAAAGCTATTAAAAAAGATAAGACCCCTGTAAATATTTTTAATGATTTTGATTTTGTCATAAATAAAATTATGGCAAAAAATGTAAAGGCATAGGAGCTATGGCCTGATGGAAAAGACCCGTCTTTTAAAGGTGGGATGAGCAAATTAAAATTGCCCACTACTTCAAAGGGTCTTGATCTATCAAAAATATTTTTTAATAATAGATTTACTATTATGATATTTAAAATAAAACCTATTATCATCACCTTGCCCACTCTTTTGTACTCCTTAGTAGATAAAAAGATAATGATAAAGGCTAGCCATAGGATAGAAAAATTACCCAAGCTTGTTATATCTACCATTGCTCTATCTAAGATTGGTGTTGATATGTTTTGAATGGCATCTAAAATCCCTAATTCAAAGCTAGTCCACAGACTCATTAATAATTTACCTTGCTAGTTATAGTTGCTGTGGTCGCATCATAAGCTTTTTGTATCCTATCCCTTTGATTTTGATCGACCTCATCATAGTATTTTCCACCTTCTAAGAAGTCTTCTGCAATATAAGTTCTTACACTGCGTCCATAATCATTATAGGTCATGCCAACCCAAAGTGGATAAGCCTCAAATTTATCTATAGATGTTGAACCATCAGCAAAATTTTTGCTAAGTTCAAATTTATAAGACACAGATTGCTCAGTTCTGATATCATTTACAGTTTCTAGATTTTGTATACTAATGAAATTTCCACAAGCATAGGCTATAAAACCCTTTCTTCCATCTTCACTTTCATATTCTTCATATGGCTCTACAACGTGTGGGTGATTACCTATTACCAAATCCGCACCCCAGTCTACCATCTTGCGGCCTAACTCAATTTGCTTAGGATCTGCTTCAGAACGTAATTCGATACCCCAGTGAGGGTAAACTACTACAAAGTCTGCCCCTGCTTCTTTAGCATCTTCTATATCTTTTTTTATTTCATCTTCGTGTAGGTAATTTACTTGATCCACTTCCTCACGAACTTGAAATAAGTCTTCTATGCCATTGCAACCATAGGTATATGATAAAAATGCAATATTTATATCATTTACTTTTTTTATTATAAATCTACTATCATCACCCTCAGCACGTGTACCTACATGGTCTAAACCTGCATCTTCAATTGCAGCAATAGTTGTATCTATTCCCTCAAGGTCTGTATCTAAAGAGTGGTTGTTGGCAGTTGTAACCACATCAAAGCCCGCCTCACTTATAGCCTCCAAATACTCTCCTGGTGCATTAAATCTAGGATGGCCTGCATAAGGCACATTTGGATTTGTAGTTGTTTCATAATTTGCAATAGCAATATCAGCATCTTTTATAAAATCAGAAACGTACATAAAAGAGTCAGAGTAGTCATAATTTCCTCCACCCTTATTGTAAGCATATTCAGTTTGACCCATATTTGCCATGAGGTCTCCACCTGCTATTAAAGTCACAGTTTCAGTTCTTTCTTCTGGCTGATCCTTATTTTCTGTATCCTCTGTTTTTTCATTTTCTTCTATGATTTCATTATTGTCTATATCATTTTCTTCACTAACAGTGACTTTTTGATCACCATTTGTCCTAATATTTTCTATTAAGTCTACTGTTCTTAAAGGCTCTTTTGCTACTTCCTCTTTTACTTCATTTGCCCCACAAGCTGTTAGGGCTGCTAGGCTTAATAGTAAAGTAAAAGTTCTTTTTATCTTTTTCAAGGTTTCCTCCTAATTTATTACTCCTTCTATTGTAACCCATAAGCTTAAAAATAAGCAAAAAAAACACCTATTACTAGGTGAATTTTTAAAGTAGATTGTTATAGGCTTCTTTTTTACCCTTACTATAAAGAATAATAAATACTGCAATAGCTAATATTAAAATCAATATAGAATTAAAATATTTATTTGAATTATCTGGTATAAGACTTGCTTGGGTGTGGATTAGATAATAAATAAATGGTACGAGTATGATTAGTAGGATAGATATAATTGCATCTTTCCTGAAGTTTTTCCTACTAGATTTTTGTTCTAAATCTATAAATTCTACTGCTGCTACTGTGTACTTGCTAAGTTGCTTTTCTTTTAACTTGTTTCTTGCTATATTACTAGCAACTGCCATTACAAGGCCTACAAGAACAATTATAATAGAAGGTAGTATCCTATTTTCTACTTTTGGATCGGATATAAGTAGGTATGGTATTATAGAAACTATAATAACAAATATGCCTAGGGCAAATAATAAAGAATAAATATTATACCTACTTACATATTTTCTTACCCCATCAGTATCTTTGTAGTCTGAGTTAAAATTTTCGTTCATATTTATCTCCTTAAAGAATTTATACCCAATAAAGAGCTAAAATTTAATTATAAACTGCAATTTTCCCGTAAGGACCATTTACTATATTGATACTTGTATCAAAAATTTTGCTAAGTCTTTTACCATCCATAACTTCATCGACAGAGCCTTCACATATCAATTTCCCATTTTTCATAGCAAATATCCTATCAGAATATTGGGCAGCTATATTTATATCATGAATTACTAAAACAAATGTTTTATTTAAGGCATCACAAGCCTTTCTTAAGTGTTTCATCATAGAAATAGATCTAGCTACATCTAAGTTATTTAAAGGCTCATCTAGTAGAACATATTTTGTTTCTTGGGCTAAGACCATGGCAACATAGGCCCTTTGCCTTTGCCCACCAGATAATTCATCTAGGTATCTATCTTCTAAACCTCTTAATTCGAAAAAGTCTATATATTTATCAATAATTTTTATATCTTCTTCTGTAAGCCTTCCCTGGCTATATGGAAATCTACCAAAGCTAATAAGTTGTTTTACTGTAAGTTTGCTAATAAAATTATTTTCTTGTTTTAAAATTGAAACAGTTTTAGCCATTTTATTTGAATCTGTATCATCTATATCTAGGCCGCCTATAGAAATTTTTCCACAATCTTTTGGGAGCAATCTTCCTATCATCATAAGAAGGGTAGACTTACCGGCACCATTTGGGCCAATAATAGAATTGATCCCACCTTCTTTTATATCAAGATTAACTGGTCCTATACTTACTTCATCATTATATTTCTTCTCTACATTTGTTAGACTTATCATAATTTTTCTTCCTTAAATATTAAAATTAGGAAGGCTATTCCTCCTATAAGTTCAATTAAAACAGAAACCACTCCATTGGCATTAAATATGTGATTCATTATAAAATATGATCCAGATAAAATTACAAAAGCAAGTAATATAGCCATGATAAAGATATATTTGTGGTCATAAGTTTTTGCAATTTCATAAGTTAAAGTAGCTATTAAAAATCCATAAAAAGTCATCGGTCCTACTAAAGCAGTTGAAATACTTATTAAAATCGCTACTGCAATTAAGGATAAGAAAGTAGCTTTTTTGTGGTTTAGACCAAGATTTGTAGCAACATCCTTACCAAGACCTATTACATTTATCTTGTTAGTATTTAAAAATATAGCTGTTATAACTACAAAAATAATAGCTATAGATAGGGTGAAATATTCTGGATCTGAGTTATTTACTGATGCAAAAAGTTTTGCTTGTAATATATCAAATTCAGATGGTGAAAGAAGTCTACGCATAAAAGCAGATATAGACCTTAACCCTTGGCCTAAAATCACTCCTATTAAAAGCATAAGCTCAATATTACCATCTCTTTTATTAAATATTCCTATAAAAAGTAAAAGACATATGCCTACCATAAGGATAATTTGAAATATAAAAAACTTTTTACCGCCTATAGCCATAAAGCCACCTATGCCTAAAATATACATGATAGCAGTATTTATAGTAGAATAAATAGCCTCAAAACCTAGGATAGATGGAGTTATTATTTTATTATTTGTTACACTTTGAAAAAGAATGCTACCCACTGCTTGGCAAATAGCTGCTATGGCCATGGCAATGATTGCATTTTTCCTGCGTTTTACCACTGGTAAAAACGAAGGCGAATCAATGGCTACTGGATTGTTATATACTAAAAGGCCGTAAATAATTAACATGGAGAGTAAAGATAAAATTATTAAAGCTAGTATATAAGATTTTCTTTCCTTATCTGATCTAAAACTACTTACCATCAAAGATTTATCTTTCATATTTTAAATCTCCTTTGGTTTAAAAGAATTATAATAAATATAATCGAACCTGCACTTCCTAAAATTAGTGAAACTGGCAATTCAAAAGGAGCGATGATTATCCTAGATAAAATATCAGCAACAAGCATTACTATCATGGATACTAGACATACCCAAGGGATATTTGCCCTTAAATCATCTCCCCTATAAAGAGAAACAAGATTTGGTACAATAAGTCCTAAAAAAGGAATATTTCCTATCACTGCAGCAACTATTCCACAGGCTATGGCAATTAAAATATTGGCCCTTAAAATAATTTGATTATAATTAAGACCAAGGTTAGTTGTAATATCTTCTCCAAGTCCTGCTATAGTTAGTTTATCAGCATACCTATAAATTGCTATAGTTATAAGAATTATTACAAATAAATACTCATAACGCCTACGCTGAACTGGGGCAAAAGACCCTTGAAACCAAACTTCAATAACTTGGGTCATATTAAACTCAAGCCCTATAAAGGTAGATACTGCTGATATTACTGCTCCAAGCATAATTCCAACAATTGGAACAAATAAAGATGATTTGAGTTTTATATTTTTTAATAAATAAAAAAATACCATTGACCCTATAAAGGAGGCTATAATTGCACCAGTCATTCTTTGAAATAAGCTAGGACTTGGAATTAGTATATAAACTAAAACCAAGCCTAAGCCCGCCCATTCGATAGTACCTGTTGTGGTTGGTTCTACTAATTTATTTTGAGAAATTAATTGCATCACTATACCAGATAGGCTCATAGCAACTGCAGCCAGCATTAAAGCCAGAGTTCTAGGAATTCTAGTGATAAATATCATCTGAGGTGAATTGCCCTCTTTAAAAATATCATAAGCTCCTATAAATATAGAAGCTATGGCAAGGACAATCACAGTAACAATTGCTGCAATAAATGGTTTTGTAAATATTTTTTTCTTAGTATCTTCCATTTTATTTACTAAATAATTCTGCTAGGCCATTAAAGATTTCTGTGTAGGTTATAATTGACTCATTGGTATAGGTGTCATTTGGAGCGTAATAAATCTTATCATTTTTTATAACATCTAAATCCTTAAGAGCTTGTGATGCTTCTAAAACTTCTTTGGCTGGTTTTGCACTTTCTTCAGTGCTTATACCTGCATCCCTATCTAGAACCATTAGATAGTCTGGTTTTGATTCTGCTATTGCTTCTACAGAAATATCATCACCCTTGTGGTCTGAAGAGTCATTATTTACTTCTAAAGAAGGTTCTAGGTTTAAGATTTCGTAAATAGGACCCCATACTCTGCCGTATTTTGGAGCTGAATATCCAATTTCACCACCTGATGTTATAACTCCCATAACAGAACCACCTTTATAGGCATTTTTAGCTTTTTCTATAGATTCTTCTAAATCTGCAATTAATTCATTAGCTTTTTCTTCTTTATCAAAGATTTCTCCAAGGATAGTAGTTGAGTTTATAAAGCCTTCTAATAAATTATTGCCTGGTGATTCTGCTTCTTCTGATACATCAGTATTTAGATCGATTACAGATGCATTTGGAACAAGCTCTTTTATATCATCATAGTAATCACCAAATCTTTGACCGACAATAACTAAATCTGGATCAGCTGCTGCAATTAACTCTAAATTTGGCTCTCTATGATCACCAATATTTTCAACTTTTTCATCCTTTAAGTATGAGCTAGTTGCTGGCATTACATCTTTTGGAGCTGCTACTAAGTCTACACCCATAGCTTCTAGAACTTCGTAATTTCTACTATCTAGAGCGACTACTTTTTTAGGATTTTTTGGGACTTCTACTTCTCCATGATTGTCAGTAATAGTAACGGTATTATTAGAATCACTAGCTACATCTTTCTCTACTTCTTTATCTATCGTTTCTACTGAGCTAGTATCGCTTTCTTCAATAGATGTATTATTATCAGAAACTTCTGCTTCATTCCCACATCCTACAAGGCTTAAAGCAAGTCCTGCTGTTATTAAATATTTTGTAATTTTCATTACATCCTCCTGTAATTGATATTGATTATCGATATTGATATCCTAACATAATCATATGCTTAAGTCAATTGTTTATAAATATATAAAGTATATAGTACATAGCTATAATTATGGAAACATTTAATCCAAATTCAAAAAGAGCTGTTACAGAAGTTCTAGTATAGAAAAAGAAGAGGATATTGAGCCCTCTTTTAAGAAAATGTATATAAAATAAAATATTATTTAAAAATTTTGATATACTCTTATATCTAAACATGCATCTTTAATAAAAAAGGATGATGAGCAGAATATATTTAGCTATTCTGCAACATCACCGTTTATCTTATAATATCAAAAGTGCGGTTATAGGAGTTCACCACTTCTCCATATTATATTTCCATCAATATATTTAATACAGTAATTTTATATTAATTCTCATTAATAAATATTAACTTTAATACATTATAGCATATAGATCCTGTAAAATTTATGAGAATATGCATTATATACTCATCCAAAGTGAATGTGTTAGTAAAACTAAAAATCCTATTGCATTACCCAAAATATTAATAATCTATTTAACATTAATTTGAATACTTTCCATAGCTTGAAGGCTTGTCCTATGATTATCCTCATTTGTACCTTTGCATAGAGATCCAATTACATCTATTGGAGTATTAGGTAAGGCATTTTTGACTAGAGTAGCATTTGATAGGACACATATATCTGTACAAATTCCAACAAATATTACCTTATCAATTCCTTCTTTTTTATTTAATTCTACTAAATAATTTACCAGATCATATGAGCCAAAAGTTTCTTTATTAAAAATCTTGTGTTCCTTGGTATCAATCCTAATTTCCCAACCCTCTGTGCCTTCTTGGCAATGGATTATAGGAAGGTTTTTACCTTCGAGAGTTTGTAGATAATCTTCATGATGGGTATCACGAGTAAAGATCACTTCGCCATTAAAGCCTTCAACAAGTTCTTCTATAGGTTTTACAATCTCATCATTGCCTGGATTTCCTAGACTTCCATCTATAAAATCATTTTGTAAGTCAACTACAACTAAAACTTCCATTATCTTCCTCCTTTTAGTATATTAGTTAGACTATACCCATCGACTCTATTATGGGCAAAACTATATATAGAAATGATATAAGTATAAAAAACACATCAATTTAAGATAGAAAAAACCAGCCTAGGCTGGTTATATAATCTATTACTGAATTTTAGCTCCTGCAGGTATTCTGTTTGATACTTGAAGCACATTTAGTACTTCTTCGCCGTTTTGGTTATGAACTGCAGATAGGATCATACCTTCAGAATCAATTCCCATCATAGCTCTTGGTGGAAGGTTTACTATTGCTACTAGGTTTTTACCTATTAGTTCTTCTGGGCTGTAGTGTTTTTTTATACCTGATAGGATTGTACGCTCTTTGCCTGTTCCATCATCTAGGGTGAATTTTAGAAGCTTGTTTGATTTTGGTACTTCTTCACAAGCTAGGACTTTTACTACTCTAAAGTCTGATTTGATAAAGGTATCAAAGTCTACATCTTCATATATATCTTCGATTTCTACTCCAGTAAAATCTATTACTTCATCTATTTCTTCAACTTGTTTTTTTGGAGCTGGACTTTGACTTTCATTTCCTTCAACAGCATTTTTACCAGTTGGTTTCATTGTTGGGAATAATAATACGTCACGAATAGAGTGTTGGCCAGTAAGTAGCATGATAACTCTATCAATACCTATACCAAGTCCACCTGTTGGAGGAAGTCCTACTTCTAATGCATTTACGAAATCGTGGTCCATCATTTGTGCTTCATCATCACCTTTTTCACGTTTAGCAACTTGTGCTTCAAATCTTTCTCTTTGATCTGCCGCATCATTTAATTCTGAGAAGGCATTTGCTACTTCTTTACCATTGATAAAGGCTTCAAATCTATAGGTTAATGACTTATCATCATTTTTTCTTTTAGCTAGTGGTGAGATTTCCACTGGATAATCTATGATAAATGTTGGTTGGATAAGTTTATCTTCTACAAACTCTTCAAAGAATTCTGATATGATTTCACCACGAGTTTCTTTTACTTCAACACCTTTTTCTTTTGCAATTGCTACTGCATCTTCATAGCTTGCAATTTCGTTAAAGTCTATACCAGTTTCATTTTTTATAGCATCAATCATAGGAATTCTTGCCCATGGAGCTTTTAATTCGATTTCTTGTCCATCGTATTCGATAGTGGTTTTTCCTAGAACATTTGTAGCTACTGTTTCTATCATATGTTCTGTGATTTCCATCATATCTTCATAATCAGCATAGGCTTGGTATAATTCCATTGCGGTATACTCAGGGTTGTGAGTGGCATCCATACCTTCGTTTCTAAACATTCTGCCCATTTCATAAACTTTATCAAAACCACCTACGATTAATCTTTTTAGATAAAGTTCGTTGGCAATTCTTAGATACATATCAATATCTAGAGTATTGTGGTGAGTAATAAATGGACGAGCAGTTGCACCACCTGCGATAGTATTTAGGATTGGTGTTTCTACTTCCATAAATCCTCTACCGTCTAAGAATTTCCTAATTTCACTAATGATTTGGCTTCTTTGGTAAAATACTTCTTTTACTTCTGGGTTTACGATTAAGTCTAGATATCTTTGTCTGTATCTTAGGTCTGGGTCTTTTAGTCCGTGCCATTTTTCTGGTAATATTTGCAAAGATTTTGTTAGTAATTGAGGTGTTTGGGTTTCAATAGATATTTCACCTTGATTAGTTTTAAAAACATTACCTTCAATACCAACTATATCTCCTATATCATATTTTTTTACTTGTTTAAATTCATCACCGATAACATTTTTACGATTTACTATTTGGATAGTGCCAGACTCATCCTGGATATCCATAAAGCTCATGTTCCCATGGCCACGTTTGGCTCTGATACGTCCTGCTATTCTTACTGATTTGCCATCATAATTATCAAAATTATCTTTAATTTCACTTGCAGGTATACGATCTTTAAAATTTACAATTTCGTGTGGATCTCTGCCTTCTTGCTTAAGTTCTTCAAGTTTTTCTCTTTTTATCTTAAGCATTTCATTTAAATCTTTATTGTTATCAGTCATTATTTCTCCTTATTTAATGTCTTTAATAGTAAAATACATTTTGCCATTTGGAGTAGTAACTTCTACTCTATCATTAACTTTTTTTCCTAATAATGCAGCACCTACTGGTGATTCATTTGATATAAATCCTTTTACAGGATCTGACTCTGCAGTTCCTACGATTTTGTAATCCATTGTTTCATCAAATTCTTCATCATATACTGTCACTGTATTTCCTACCCCAACTTCATCAGAATTTAAGTCTACTTCGATAGTTTTTGCATTTCTTATCATATCTTCAACTTTTGCTATACGACTTTCGATTTCACCTTGTTCATTTTTAGCTTCATCATAGTCAGCATTTTCTGATAAGTCACCAAAGCTTCTTGCAATTTTTATTTTTTCTGCAATCTCTGGTCTTCTTTTGGTTTTTAGGTATTCTAATTCGTCTTCTAATTTTTCTAAATACTCTTTTGAAAGTATTACTTCTTTATTTTCTGCCATTTCATCCCTCTAAAACATTCTTATATTCATCTAATAAATCAAATATTTCTTCTTTTGTTTTTAATTTATTAACTTCATCACGGACCTTGCTTGAGTCCTTAAGGCCTTTTATATACCATCCTACGTGCTTTCTCATCTGATTTACTACTAGCTTTTCATCTTTAAATTCTAAAGATAGGGCATACTGCTCTTTGATTTGATCAATTATTTCACTCGGGCTTACCTTGCTATAATTTCCAGTTTTTAAATAATCTTTAATATATTTAAACAAGAATGGATTACCCATAGCACCCCTTGCAAGCATAACTCCATCAGCATTAGTAGTTTCTATGATTTTTATAAAATCATCTACAGAAAAAACATCTCCATTTGCTATTACTGGTATAGCTAAAGCTACTTTTAATTTTTTAATATCATCCCAGTTTGCGCTTCCGCTATATTGTTGCTCACGAGTCCTACCGTGTAGGATGACATAATCTACACCATTATCCTCGCAAATCTTACCAATTTCAACAAAATTTCTACGTGTATCATCTACACCTGATCGAAATTTTACATTTACTTTTTTATTAGTAGATTTTACCAGGGTTTTAGTTATCTTATCAACTAAGTCTGGTTCTTTCATAAGAGCTGAGCCTTCTCCATTTTTATATATCTTTGGAGCAGGACAGCCCATATTAAAGCTTAAGTCAGTAATAGTGTCAATTGGATTTATCTTTTCTTTTATAGCTCTTTCAATTTTTTCTGGGTCTCTGCCAAAAATTTGGATATTTGCGTGTTTTTCTTTATCAGCTATATAAAGAATTTCATCGGTTTGTTTGTTATCATAAATCATGGCATTTACACTTGCCATTTCCGTAAATGTTTTATCCGCCCCGTATTTTTCGCAAATTATTCTAAAGGCTACGTCTGTAACTCCTGCTAGGGGAGCTAACATGATTTCTTTATTTTTTAATTCTGTCATAAATAATTTTTAGCCCATCTAACATCAAATCAGGTTCGATACGGTTAATATATTTTGACTCACTTGCAATTAATTCAGAATAGCCACCAGTCGCTATTACCTTTATCTCATCTGCTATCCCATAGTCATTTATAAGCTCATTTTCAATTTGACTTATAAGTCCATCTATTAAGGCAATATATCCGTAAACAATCCCAGCATTCATACTTTCTGGTGTAGTTCTTGCTATTGCCGTTTTTGGATTTCTAAGTTCAATTTTTGGTAACTGAGCAGTCATGCCAAAAAGACCATCTTGGGCGATGCGAATACCTGGTGCTATAGATCCACCTAAATATTTTGCATCTTTTGTTATGACATCAAAAGTAATAGCTGTTCCCATATCTACTATTATAGCTGGTCCACCATATTTATTGTAAGTTGCAACTGCATTTACAATTCTGTCCGCCCCAACATCTTTTGGTGACTCATAGTCATTGGTAATACCTGTATCAGTCATATAGTCAATAACTATAGGGTCCTTATCAAAAAGCTTGCGGTTACATGATTGCCATGCATACATGATATCAGGAACTACCGATGAAATAATGGTATCATCGATACATTCTTTATCAATTTCATGAATTGTAAACATATTAAAAAGGGTAGCTACTAATTCATCGCTGGTGCGTTTTAAATTTGTAGCCACTCTATATCTGAATTCTAATTTATCTTTGTTGAAAACACCTAGAACAGTATTGGTATTTCCTACATCTACTACTAGCAGCATCGTATCTCCCTTTAAGGTTTTAGTAAATAAAATTTAACTCTAATATGATACGATAATTTCCTCTTTAATTCAACTATTTACCTAGTTTATATTTTCTTATAAGTCTGTTGACTTCTACTATATCCAAAGACTTTACTTTTGTTGCTTCATTTGTATTTTGCTTATCTTTTTTAGCTTGGATTACAAAGTCATTTTTTTCCTTATCAAAGCCCCATTTTTTTATTTCTTTGTAGGTATAAAAAGTGGAATTTATAAGAATTCCATTTTCTGCAATATACAATTTATTTTGTTGGGATAGGGCAAATACAAAGGCTAATATAACCATAACAACAGACATCATAATAGCATTTTTATTATCTTGCTTAAGTCCTGCTACTAGATTAAATACTCCTGTTGCTAGTAAAAAGGCTAATAGCACCCACTCAAAAGTAGTAGATGGTCTATCAAATCTATTTACTTCTCCTTGTAATAACTTTTTATTTTTTTGTGCTTTGATAAGTCTATAAGCAAAAAATACAATAATTGCTATATACATTATCAAAACAAAACTATCTAAATTTCTCTCCATAATAACTCCTCACATAAAAAATAGGTCTTATGACCTATCCTTCATAAACTTCTCTTTTTAATACACCTATAAATGGCAAATTTCTATAACTTTGGTCATAGTCTAGTCCAAATCCTACTACAAATTCATCTGGTATCTTAAAGCCATACCAGTCTGGCTTTATATCAACTTCCCTTCTTTCTGGTTTATCTAAAAGGGTAATGATTTTTATATCCCTAGGATCTCTTTTTTCCAGATTATTTTTTAATTTGAAAAGTGTGTGACCTGTATCAATTATATCTTCAATTAATAGCACATTTTTATCTTTTATATCAGTGTCTAAGTCCTTTAAAATTTTGACATTTCCTGATGATGTAGTGCCAGATCCATAAGATGATACTGCCATAAATTCCAGATTAGTGTCAACTTTAATATGTTTGGCAAGCTCAGCCATAAACATTACTGAACCCTTTAGGATTGCAACCATTATTAGGGTATCTTCATCTTTGTAGTGCTCATTTATATATGAAGCTAATTTTTTTATTCTAAGATTTAAACTCTCTTCATCAATCAAAATTTTTTCAATTATTTCATTTGTATCACTAATCATTTGTCACCTCAATTTTTAAAATATTTTTCGTTTGCTTACTCACCTTATAATCTTCAGATATCCTATGACCAGCCAGCCAAATAATTTCATGATTTGATAAGATTAAAGGAACTTCATCACGGATATTTTTATCAATCTTTTGATCTATAAAAAAATCTTTTAGCTTTTTATTATGACTCATCCCCAAGGGTTTAAATCTGTCCCCATTTCTCCTAGTCCTAACGGTAAGAGGGAAAGAAATCTTATCTAAGTCAAAATATCCTATATTTTTATCATTACTACTTTTTTTAAAAACTTTATCAGCCCTTATACTATATCCATTAAAATTAATTTCTTGGCCAAGTTCAAGGCTAAGAATATTATAAGAAAGTTTTTTATTTGTAATAATTTCTAAATCATAAGACTGATAATTTTTTCTAAAAATTATATCATCTTTAATAATTTTTTTACCCGTATCAAGGTCCACAAGTCTTATAAATTCATCTACATTTTCTCTTGATAAATCTTTTATCTCACCCTTAAGTTTAAAAATAGCTTTTCTAATAATTCTAGACTTTTTATTATAAGAAAGATTTTCAAATTCCTTTATATCAAATTTTATATAAGTATCTGCTTCACTTAGCGCAATAGACTTATATATGTCTTCTATAATTTCATCTATGATTTCTAAATCATTTTTTACAAGGTCTGATAAGTTAAAAAAGTTTGATTTTACATTAGAGTTTATTTGTTCCAGGCTTGGGAAAATCTCATTTCTAATATAATTTCTGGTATAGTCATTTTCTAAATTTGTCACATCTATAGCATAATCTATATTATTTTCTTCTAAGTAAGAGAGGATTTCTGACTTTTTAAAGGATAAGATTGGTCTTATTATCCTGCCATTTTTATAATCCATGGCAGCTAAACCATCTAAGCCAGTACCTCTTATCATACGAAATAGCATGGTCTCTGCCTGATCATCCATATTATGGGCAATAGCAATCTTAGAATTTTTATTTCCATTGGCTAATTGATTAAAAAAATCATACCTTAACCTGCGGCCAGCATCTTCGGCAGATATCTTATTTGCTTTTGCAAAATCATCCATGCTAGCTCTTTTGACTTCTACTTTCATACCTAGTTTTTGCCCAGTTTCTTTTACTAGGTTTTCATCAAAAGATGCTTCTTTTCTATGTAGGTGGTTTAAGTGGGCAAGAATAATATTTAAATTATATTCTTCTTTTATTTGATTAAAAAGGTAGATTAAAAATTGGCTATCTGGGCCACCACTTGCACCAATTATTATGGTATCATTTTTTTCTACTAGGTCATATTTTTTTATATTGGATAAAAATCTATTAATTATCGTCATTACTTGTTTCTGGTTCTAAGAGTTCTTCTGATTAATTTTCTTTGTTTATAGTATCTTCTTGATTATTTTTGTCATCATCTTCTTCTGTTGACTTATCTTCTTGTTTACTTTCAGTATTACCCTTTGTCATACCCAGTCTTTCTTGGGCAATTTTTTCCTTAAATTGATCAGTATTTCTTATTTCATAGTCTTTTTCTAGACTAGTAATTTCTTTGTTTACATCATCTAGTTTTTTTTGAGTAGAAGAAATTTCAGTATCTAACGAATTTATTTCTGCCTTCATCATTTTATTTAGAAAGATATAAGAAATTACTGATATAAGCAGGACTAAAAATATGGTTAATAAAAACCTTCTATTTTTAGCCTTTCTTCTTCTCTGATATGATTTAGCTTTCGCCATCTATAACCTCATACATTTCACCGGCAGTAGACTTCTTTGCTCCATCTATTAGGTCTGTTACTTTTACCTTTAAGTTACTTTTTCCAAAAGCAATCTCTATTATATCGCCCTCTTCTACTACAGAGCCTGGTTTTGCAACATTTCCATTTATTAATACTCTGCCATTTTCACATGCTTCTTTTGCAACTTGCCTACGTTTTATTATTCTTGAATTTTTTAAAAATTTATCTATTCTCATAGGCTTATTTTACTCTAATAGCGCGCTTATAGCTAGCTAAAAACAAAAGCCCAGGCTAAGCCTGGGCTAAATAATTTTTATCTTATAATAGGTGATCTTCGTCTGAATCTACTTCTTTAACATCACCATTTTCAACAACGTCTAATCTTTCTTTTCTTACTTGATCAGAAACTCTTTGGTTTTCTGTAACTGTTTCAGTATTTACATCTACTTCTTCTGATACGTAAGCTTCTTTATCTACAGATACTTGTTCTTCGTGGATTGGAATTCTGATTTCATCAGCTGTTTCATCGAAGTTGTATCCATCTACTGCTTCACCTTCTACAGCGTGTCTTTCAACAGTAACTCTTTCTTTTTCTACAGGAACTTCGATTTCTTGAGTTTCTGTTACAACTTCTTTTTTAAGTCCAATTTCACCAGTTTGAACTCTTTGTTTGTTTACTCTTAGTCTTTCTTCGTGAAGTCTAATTTTTTCATTTTTTGATAGGTCATCTCTTTCAAGAATATCATTGTCGATGTAGTCTTTTCTTTGTTCATAAGCTGCATCTACATATTCTGGATCATCTAAGAAACCATCTCTTTCGATAGCTAATACATAGTTACCATTTTCTACTGCACCTAGTGCTTCGTCAGATACGTTTCTATCAAATCCGAAATCACCAAAGTATGTTGGATCTAAATCTTCACCGGTGTAGTAAGCATAGATTCCGTTGTAGTCTGGGTCTAATGTATCTCTATTAGCTCTATCTGAAATTCCGTAATATCTTAAATTGTCATTATCAAATTCATTTGCAGAAATTACTTCTAGTTCGCTATCGCTAAATCCTTGAGCTCTAAGTTGATCTATTCTTGCTAAAAGTTCATCTTCTGTTCTAAATGTTTCAAAATTTGCCATTATAATCTCCTTTTTAATTGCTAGACTTATTGTCTAATTTGTTCTAGTAGGTATATACCCCCTAGTAATTTTTATTAAACATAAATATAAAAATTTTTTTAAATTTTTACAAATATTTATATTTATTGTTCAATATTATCAAAATTTAGTTTACTATCATCAACTGTAATAATCTCTTTTCTAACTGGAACTCTAATAGTTTGCATCTCTATATATTTTTCTCTTCTTATTACAAGCTCTTCTACAACTTTTTTTTCTTTTCTAACTGTTACTCTTTCTTCATGCAAAGGAATAACTATAGTTTCGCCTCTTTTTAGCTTTTCTAGATATTCCTCATTTAAATCATCTTTTAAATTAGTCATCTAAATCATCCTTTCACACTTTTTTTATTTATACCCACAATTTAAAAAGTATAGTAGTATAGGTGATAATATGAATAATATTTTACATATAGACTGCGATGCCTTTTATGCATCGTGTGAAGAAATTAGAAATCCTAAACTTAAAAATTATCCTCTTGCAGTGGGAGGACTTACTAATAAATCGATAATTACAACAGCAAATTATAAGGCTCGTGAATATGGCTTGCACTCTGCTATGCCAGTTTTTATAGCCAAAGAACTATGTCCACATGTAATTTTAGTACCCGTAGACCATCCATATTATAGGAAAAAATCTGAAGAAGTTTTTACTATTATAAAAAAATATGCCAAAAATTTTGAGCAAGTTTCTATAGATGAGGCCTATCTTGAAGTAGATAATAAAAATCCTTATACTTTAGCAAAGTATATCCAAGATGAAGTATATAAAAAGACCCAAATTAACGTTTCTATAGGTATTTCTTACAACAAATTTTTAGCAAAACTTGCAAGTGATTGGAATAAGCCCCATGGTTTAAAAGAAATAAATAAGGAAGATGTCCCTGATATCTTGCTTGATTTTGATATAAAAAAAGTACACGGATTGGGCAAACATGGAGTAGAAAAATTAAATACTATTGGTATCTATACTATAAGAGACCTATTAAGACTTGATGAAGAATTTTTGATAGATTTATTTGGAAAACAAGGCTCTTACATCTATGGGGTTATCAGAGGTGAGGATAAAAGAGAAATAAATCCAAGTAGGGTAAGAAAATCATTGGGACGAGAAAGAACTTTTAGGAAAAATACCAATGACATTAATATTTTAAATAATTACTTAAAAGAAATTGCAGAAAAAATCGAGTTTGATTTAGCAAATAAGGATTTGCAGGGAAAAACTGTTAATTTAAAACTTAAAAATAGTGATTTTAAAACGACAACTCGTGCTATAACCTTCCAAGAACCTATATACAAGAAAGAAAATATATATGAGGCTGCAAGTGATCTATTAAATGAAGTTTATAAGGGCGAATATATTAGATTAATAGGCATCTCTTTATCAAAATTATCAAACAGAAATAGCAACCAATTATCGTTTTTGTAATAAAAAAGTACTGAAATTAATCAGTACTTTTTATTTTTATTCTGTATCTAGACTTTGTTGACCCTCTTTTTCTTCATCCTCAAAAAGGTCTGGATTTTCTTCATCATCTCTAAGGGTTGCTCTTATTTTTCCCTCAATTTCATTCATGATATCTTGGTTTTCTTCTAGGTAGGTTTTTACATTTTCACGACCTTGGCCCAGTTTCTCTCCATCATAAGAGAACCATGATCCAGCCTTATCAACTATATCCATTTCAACTGCAGTATCTAAGATTACCCCAGATTTTGAAATACCAGTTCCATACATTATATCAAACTCCACAACTTTAAATGGTGGTGCAACCTTATTTTTTACAACTTTTACCCTAGTACGAGATCCTATAGAATTATCTCCCTCAGTTATAGTTTTTATCCTACGGATATCAAGCCTAACTGATGAGTAGAATTTAAGGGCACGACCACCAGTTGTAGTTTCTGGTGAACCAAACATTACCCCAACTTTTTCTCTTAATTGGTTGATAAATACAACAGTTGTATTTGATTTTGCAATAACACCAGTTAGTCTTCTTAAGGCCTGACTCATAAGCCTAGCTTGAAGCCCTACGTGGCTATCTCCCATTTCCCCTTCAATTTCTGCTCTTGGTACTAATGCTGCTACAGAGTCTATAATAATTAAATCCACTGCACCAGAACGAACTAAAGATTCTGCTATATCAAGTCCTTGTTCCCCTGTATCTGGTTGAGATAGGATAAGATTATCTATATCTACACCAAGATTTCTAGCATATTCTGCATCCATAGCATGTTCTGCATCTATGAAGGCACATGTTTGACCTTGTTTTTGATCTTCTGCAATCATATGAAGGGCAAGGGTTGTTTTACCAGATGATTCTGGTCCAAATATCTCTATTACTCTACCTCTTGGTATACCACCAATACCTAGAGCAATATCAAGGTTGATAGCTCCAGTTGGGATAGCTGATACCTTAACTTTTGGTGCTTCACCCATCTTCATTATGGAGCCTTTACCATATTTTTTTTCAATATTTTTAAAGGCTTGGTCTAAGGCTTTTTGTTTATTATCATCCATAAAAATCTCCTATATATTTTCTAAATCTAAGACTTCTTTGTTTTTTATTATATAATCTAAACCAGAAATGATAGTTAGTATTACAGCTAGATAAAATACATATATACCTATATGATTTAAACTATTATTATCAAGTAAAAGTAATACTAGGGCTATCATCTGGCTAGTAGTTTTTAGTTTTCCCCATTTACTTGCTGCAATGGTGATGCCCTTATCGGCTGCAAGGGTTCTAAAGCCTGTAATAATTAATTCTCTTGCGATAATAATTATTACCGCCCAAGCAGGTATTATACTTCCTTCTACCAAAACAACAAAGGCAGCCATAGTTAAAAGCTTATCTACTAAAGGATCAACAAATTTTCCAAAAGTCGTTACCAAATTGCGGCTACGGGCTAGATGTCCATCTAGGGCATCAGTAAGGGATGCCACTACAAAAACTATAGCAGCTAGATTATTAGTTGACCCATAAATATAATATAATACTAAGAATACTGGAATCAAAAGTAATCTTAAGACTGTAACTTTATTAGCTATATTCACCTTGCTCTCCTTCGATATAAGTTCTATCTACTAAAACTTTTCTTGGCTTACTGCCTTCATAAGGACCTACTACACCTTTTTCTTCAAGCTGGTCTATTATCCTACCTGCTCTAGCATAGCCTACCCTTAATTTTCTTTGTAAAAGTGAAACTGAGGCAGTATTTTCATCTATAATAATTTTTATAGCCTCATCGATTAATTCATCCTCGTCATCCACTTCTTTTACCTGAGAATTTTCTTCAACTGTTTCTATTGCCTCTTGATTATAGTTAGCCTTTGTTTCTTGTTTGATATAATCAACCACATCTAAAACTTCTGTATCCGATACAAAGGCTCCTTGGATTCTAAGTGGTTTCATAGAATCGCTTGAAGCGTAAAGCATGTCACCCTTACCTAAAAGTTTTTCTGCTCCTGCTGAATCTAGTATGGTTCTAGAATCTGTTTGAGATGTAACTGCAAAGGAAATTCTAGATGGAATATTTGCCTTAATTGTACCTGTAATAACATCTACAGTTGGCCTTTGAGTAGCTATTACTAAATGAATACCACAGGCCCTTGATTTTTGAGCAAGACGCATAATATAATCTTCTACTTCACTTGCTGCAGTCATCATAAGATCTGCAAGCTCGTCTATAATTACAACTATATATGGTAAGTTTTCCATAGATTCATCAGATTCTGCTGCTTTTTTATAGCTTTCTATATCACGAACATGGTATTTTTGAAAGGCCTTGTATCTTTTTTCCATTTCTGAGATGGCCCAAAATAGAGATGAACTTGCTTTTTTAGGATCAGTAATTACCGGCATAATTAAGTGTGGAATGCCATTGTAGACAGAAAGCTCTACTACTTTAGGGTCAATCATCAAAAGCTTTACCTCATCTGGTGAATGTTTGTATAAAATACTCATTATAATAGTATTAATGCAAACTGATTTACCTGATCCTGTTGCCCCTGATACTAGTAAGTGAGGCATCTTTTCTATACCAGAAACTACAGGATCACCTGCTATAGATTTACCCATAGCAAAAGGGATTTTTGACTTAGCGTTTGCAAATTTGTTAGTAGATATTATTTCTTTAAAACCAACTATTTCCTTGCTATCATTTGGCACTTCTATCCCTACATGGCTTTTGCCAGGAATAGGGGCTAATATTCTTATACCACTTGTTGCAAGTGATAAGGCCAAGTCATCTGCAAGATTTAATATCTTACTAACCTTTACCCCTCTTTGCGGTTTTAATTCATAGCAAGTTACTGTTGGTCCTATATCAATTTGAACTACCTTTGCTTCTATACCAAAGCTTTCTAAAGTCTCTTCTATTGCTAGGGCTTTTTCTTTGATTTCGCCCTCATCTATGGATCCTGCATCAGACCTATCTTCTAAAAGATCAAGTGGTGGATAGTTATAATTGTCAAAGTCCTTTTTGAAAGACTCATCTAAATCTCTCATTTCAATTTGCTTTGATTTATAGCTTCTTACTTCTATTTCTTCATCGTCTTTGAAATCATAAGCTTTTATAGGTTTTTTCTTAGGTTTTTCAACTCTTACAGGTTCTTTCGCAACTTTTACCTCTAAGTCTTGGCTTGCTACTGGCTTTTCTTCTAGAGTTGGCCCCAAATCTTTATTATCATCTGGGATAAGGACTTCTTCTGCTTCTTTACTTTCATTCTTTTTAGAAGATTCATTTCTTTTTTCCTTAAGGCCAGCAAAGAAATTAGATACTCTCCCTCCTATAAAGACTAATATGTCCCTTAGTTTTATTAAAAACTCCCCATAGGTCATAGGACTGATGCCTATTACAAATAAAAATATGGAAAGGCCAAATAATATATCAAGTCCTAGAGTTCCTAAAAAGCTTACTATATAATAGGCGAAAAATCCGCCATAGATTCCACCAGAATCTTTTGCATTTAGCATATTATAATCCATAGTCCAGCTTAAATCATTTCTTACATAGGGCTTTGACATAAAGGCTAGGGTCATTGTAAATACTAAATATAAAAGCAAAAAGTTTTTTATATTTACCTTATATTTATCCCTATAAGCAAATAGAAAGCTTATAAAAACTATTAGGGGAAATAGTAGGGCAAGTTTTCCAAAGGTACTTGTAAAAGCACTAGTTACTACATTTCCAAGTTTACCAGTATTTGATGAAAGTATAAATATAAAGAAAAATAAGGATAGACCCATCATAACTAGAGAAAAAATATTAAAATTAAAGGTCCATTCTCTTTTTTTAGTAGCTCTTTTCTTATTTTTTGGAGGTTTATTTGTGGATTTTTTTCTTATTCTATTGTCATTTTTACTATTTGCCATATCTTACCTCACTATAAATTATATTATATCAAGGCTAAAAAATAAACTGCCAGAATATGGCAGCTTATATATTGAGTTTCTATTATTTATTTCTTTATTTATTTCTTGGGTCTTCATCAGCAGGCCACGCTTCTGCTTTTGAATTATTTTTGTAATCTTCTTTATCTTCTCTTTCAGGTTTTTCTAAAAGAGCTTTTCTAGAAAGATTTATTCTACCTTGTCTATCTATTTCTGTAACTTTTACTGTTACTTCATCTCCTACAGATAGGACATCTTCTACCTTATCAGTTCTAGCATGGTCGATTTGTGAAATATGAAGCAAGCCTTCTTTGCCAATTGCAATTTCGACAAAGGCACCAAAATTCATAATTCTAGTAACTTTTCCTGTGTAAATATCTCCCACTTGTGGGTCAGTTACAATGGCACGAATCATTTCTATTGCTTTTTTACCGCTTGCTCCATCAGTTGATGCAACTGTAATGTGTCCATCATCTTCTGTTTCGATTGTTACTCCAGTTTCATCGATAATTTTATTAATTGTTTTACCACCTGAACCTATTACATCACGTACCTTTTCTGGGTCTATGTCTATTGTAAATAGTCTTGGTGCATAATCTGATATATCTGCTCTTGGTTTATCAATGGTTGATTCAATTAAATCAAGGATTTGCATTCTAGCTTCTTTTGCATTATCTAGTGATTCTTCTAGGACTTCACGAGTAATTCCTGCAATTTTCATATCCATTTGTAAAGCTGTGATACCATCACGAGTGCCTGCAACTTTAAAGTCCATATCTCCCAGGTGGTCTTCGAGTCCTTGGATATCAGTAAGAATAGATATTGAATCTTCTTCTTTTATAAGACCCATCGCTATACCTGCAACTGGTTTTTTAATTGGAACACCTGCATCCATTAGTGAAAGTGTAGATCCACAGATAGATGCTTGAGAGCTTGATCCATTTGAACTTAAAACTTCTGATACAACTCTAATTGTATATGGAAAATCACTTTCTTCTGGTAATACTGGAACTAAGGCCCTTTCTGCTAGATGGCCGTGTCCTATTTCACGACGTCCTGGAGCACGCAGTGGTTTTACATCTCCAACACTAAATGGTGGGAAGTTATATTGATGCATATATCTTTTGTGAATTTCTTCACGATTTAATCCATCTATGATTTGTACATCCGCTGGTGAACCTAGGGTAGTAACTGATAATACTTGTGTTTGTCCACGTTTGAATAAACCTGAACCATGAACTCTTGGTAAAAGACCAGCTTCTACTGAAAGTGGTCTGATTTCTTTTAAATCACGTCCGTCTGGTCTAATTTTATCAATAGAAATCATACGACGAACTTCTTTTTTCATGATATCATCAATAACCCTATGAATTTCATCTTCTGTTTCTGGGTATTCTTCTAAGTACTTTTCCTTAGCAGCTTCCTCTATATTAAAGATCGCTTCGCCACGTTCCATTTTATCTGTTGTTCTAATAGAAGATTTGATATCTTCTGAATAATCTGCTATGATTTTTTCTTCTAATTCTGAAGGAACAGTTACTTCTACTAGTTTTTTTTCTTTACCAATTTCATCAATGATTTCTTGGATAAAGTCAGAAATATGACCAATTTCTTCGTGGGCTATTAGCATTGCTTCAAGCATTTGGGCTTCAGTAAGTTCATTTGCACCTGCTTCTACCATGTTGATAGCCTCTTTGCTACCAGCAACTGTTAAGTCAAGCTCAGATTTTTTTCTTTGCTCTTCATTTGGAAATACAACAAATTCTCCATCAACAAAGCCTACTGAAACAGCTCCAACTGGTCCATTAAATGGAATATCTGAAGTACCAAGGGCAATACTTGCACCAATTGTTGATAAGCAATCTGGCTGATTATCTTCATCCATTGATAAAACTGTAGCAATTACTTGCACATCATTATAATAATTTTCTGGGAAAAGTGGACGCAAAGGTCTATCCATTTGGCGGGAAATAAGGGTAGCTTCATCAGATGCTTTACCTTCTCTTTTTAGAAAACCACCTGGGATTTTTCCTACTGCGTATAATTTTTCCTGAAAATCACAAATTAGTGGAAAAAAGTCTATCCCCTCTCTTGGTTTTTCACTAGCTACTGCAGTCACTAAAAGAGAAGTGTCTCCACTTTTTATGTAACATTCGCCATTAGCCTGTTCTGCAAATTTTCCTATTGTTACATCAAGCTCATAACCATGCTTTGATGTATAAGTATATTGTTTCTCCATCTTTTCTCCTAAAAAATAAGGCGGGATAATACCCCGCCAATCAACTAACCTCTGATGCCTACTTTTTCGATAATTGCTCTATATCTTTCGATATCATTATCTCTTAAGTAGTTTAATAACCCTTTTCTACGTCTAATCATTTTGAAAAGTCCTCTTCTTGATGAGTGGTCTTTTGGATTAGCCTTTAAGTGTTCTGTTAAATCTTTAATTCTGTAGCTTAAAATAGCTATTTGTACTTCTGGAGAACCTGTGTCTCCTTCTTCTAATTGGTATTCTTTAATAAGTTCTGTCTTTTTTTCTTGTGATAACATAATTTTCCTCCTATATGTTTATATGCCTTTGACCGTGTAAAAGTCGAGGTTGCGTTTACAAAGCCAAGGTACCTAAGGTATTATACCAATAAAAAAAGCATTTGTAAAGCTTACAAATACTTATTATTTATCATATCAATCGCTTGTTTTTTGTCCATTTCCATTTGCTTAATAAGATCATCAACTGAGTCAAATTTCATATCGTCACGGAAAAATTCTAAAAACTCAATTGTGATGTTTTTCCCGTATATATCCTCATTAAAATCTAAAATGTAGGTTTCTACTTTTCTAAAGTCATTTTCAAAAGTAGGATTTGAACCTACATTGCTTAAGGCAAAGTGATTTTTGCCCCCTACATTAACTCGTGTTAGATATACTCCATCCTTAGGAATAGTATAAGAAAAATTCATTTTTAGATTTGCTGTTGGGAAATTTAGCTTACGGCCTCTTTTATGACCATCTACTACTTCTCCTCTAATTTTATAAGGCCTACCTAAATAAGTGCTCGCCTTATTTATATCACCGTTTTTTATAAGATTTTTTATAGTACCAGAGGAGATCTTTTCTCCATTATCAAGTTCAAAATCAATTACTTTTGTTTGATAGGCAAATTCATCTTGCAAGGCCCTTAATTTTTCAATATCTCCCTTAGCATTTTTGCCAAAGCGATAATCTTCCCCTACAACTATATATTTAGTATTTAATTTTTTATACAAAATCTTAGCTATAAAGTCTTTAGGACTAAGCGATCTAAATTCTTCATCAAATTCTAGAATACAAAAGGTATCCAAGCCCATTTGAGCAAGGATTTCTATTTTGTCATCTAAACTTGTTAAATAGTCTTTTTCATCTATCAAAGTTTTTTTACTATTTTCTTTAAAAAGTAAAACTGAAGGGACCAAATTAAGTTGATGGGCAAGCTCTATATTTTTTTTGATTAATTTTTGGTGGCCTATATGGATACCATCAAAATTACCCAAGGCAATGGCCTTGGGCTCAAAATCAGTCATGCCCCTATCTAGGTCATAAATTTTAATATTATTTTTCATAAAATACTTTCTCCATTTTTAGAAAATATTTGTCACTACTTTTGTGGGCTTTGCCTAGGCCTATAAATTCATTTTCTACATAAACCCTATGTAGGCTATTTGTATCCATACTGTTAACCGCCATAGTCATACCATTTGTAGCCTGTTTTAAATAAGACTTGTCTAAAATAATTTTTGGATAAGTTTTTAGAGCATAATCAACTGGTTTTAATTTATCAAGGACTTCTTCTCTGCTCATATTTAGTAAGTCTTCAGAATTTATTGCATCTTCTATATAAAAATCGCCCACCTTGGAACGGGTCAAACTATTTACATAAGCAAAAGATCCTAGATTTTCACCTAAATCGTCGATTAAGGTTCTAATATAAGTACCTTTTGAACAAGTGATTTTAAAAGTAGCCTTTGGAAAATTAAAATCAACTATCTTAAAAGAATAGACATTTACTTGGCGTTTTTTGCGCTCTACTTCTATACCTTTTCTTGCCAAATCATAAAGTTTTTGGCCATTTACTTTTATAGCTGAATACATGGGTGGTATTTGAGTAATATCTCCTATGAAATTTTCCATTTCTTTTTCTAAATCTTCTCTAGTAAAAGTTGCATCAGAAGTTTCTACTACTTGACCATCATAGTCTAGGGTGTCCGTTCTTTTACCAAAAATTGCCTCTGTAATGTATTCTTTTCTTTCATCCATTAAAAAGTCTGAAACCCTAGTTGCCTTACCAATTACTATTGGTAAAACTCCACTTGCTTCTAGGTCTAAGGTTCCAGTATGTCCCACTTTTTTTGTATTTAATGCTTTTTTTACAAGGCTGACACATTTATTAGAAGATATGCCCACTTCTTTGTTTATATTTAAAATTCCACTAATCATTATATATTTTTAAGGATTGCGTAAGCTTTTTTAGCTGCAGATTCTAGGCTATCATCAAAAATAGAAAATCCACTAGCATTAACATGGCCGCCTCCGCCATTTTCGCGGGCTACTTTTGCAATGTCAATCCCCTTAGATCTCATGGATACTTTATATTCTCCATTATCATATTCTTTTAAAAGCATAGCCACTTCTATACCTTCAAGGTCTCTTAGGATATTTACAACATGCTCACTATCACCCATTTGTACGCCAAATTCATCTACCTTATCTTTAGAAGCTATAGCAAAAACTTTATTTTCCATAAATTCCGCATTAGCAATTAAATCTGTCTCAAATTTTAAAGTTTTTATTGGCTTATTTTGATATAAGGCTTGGTAAATAAAATCTTTATCGGCACCAGCATCTATTAACTTTCCAGCAACATCGAAGGTTTCACGATTTGTATCATAATACATAAACCTACCAGTGTCAGTTACAATTCCTGTAAACAAAAGGCTTGCTGTTTTTTCATCTAAGGGTAGGTCTAGTTTATTAATTATTTCATAAACTAATTGACATGTAGCTGGAGCATCAGAGTGGATAATATTTAAGTCTGAAGTAATTTTACCTCCCAAGTGGTGGTCAATTACTGCAGTTTTTTTAGAATTGTGGGCTACTGGTTGAGCATCACCTATACGGTCAAATTCTGAAGCATCCAAGATTAATAATAAATCATAAGAGTCTTTATAGTCATTTTTATAATATTCTAAATCAGGTAAAAATTTTAAATAATTATCAATAGTATCATGACCTAAAACTTCTACATCTTTTCCATAATTTCTTAATGCACGAGCTAGACCCAAAGAAGATCCCAAGTTATCTCCGTCTGGATTTACATGGGATACTACTCCGATCTCATCTGCCTGATCGATTAGACTTTTTAATTGTTCTAAGTTTTCTCTACTAATTGTCATCTTCTTTATGAGCCCTCTCATCTTTTGCAATGGTTTCTTTGATAAGTTTTTCCATGTATGCCCCATATTCGATAGATTCATCTAATTTAAATCTAAATTCGGGCATAGAACGTAGTCTCATCCTATCTCCAATTAGCATTTTTATATAGCCTTTTGCTTGATTTAGAGCATCTAGGACATCTTCTTTTTTTCCATTATCTCCTAGTACTGATATATAGCAATCAGCAAAAGAAAGGTCATTAGTGACCCTTACTTCTATTACTGAAACTGTTGCTGTATCTGATAGTCTTGGATCATTTAAATCATCTCTAATTATTTTTGATAATTCTTTTTGGATTTCTGCTCCAATTCTTTCAGTTCTAATTTTTTTCATTCTAGTCTCTTTCTTTTTCGACTACTTCGTAGGCTTCCATAACATCGCCTACTTTTATATCGTTAAATCTATTTAAACCGATACCACCTTCATAGCCGTTAGCAAGTTCTTTGGCATCATCTTTAAATCTTTTCATTGATGAAATATCTCCATCAAAGATTACTACGTTATCACGAAGTAGTCTGATTTTTGCTCTTCTAGGTACTGATCCACTTGTTACCATAACACCTGCAATTGTCCCAACGCTTGGTACTTTAAATGTATCACGTACTTCTGCACGACCTAGGACTTCTTCTACAAATTCTGGATCAAGCATACCTTTTATAGCATTTTCTACATCTTCAATTGCTTCATAGATTACGCTATAAGTTCTTATTTCAATATTATTATCTTTAGCTCTCTCCATTGCTCCTTGAGTTGGACGAACGTTAAATCCGATAATGATTGCATTTGAAGCTTGAGCTAATAATACATCTGATTCTGTAATACCACCAACAGCACCTGCTACTACTGAAACTTTTACTTCTTCATTTGATAGTTTTAAAAGTGATTGGCTTACAGCATCCACAGTACCTCTTACGTCTGTTTTTACTATTACATTTAATTCTTTTAACCCACCTTCGGCAGCTTCACCTGATAAATCTTCAAGGCTAGCTCCCTTAGCCATAAGTCTTTCTTCTCTTTTTTGTTCTTCAGCACGTGCTGCATAAGCTCTTGCAGTTTTTTCATCTTCTACCGCAAATAATTTATCTCCAGCTTCTGCAACATCTGATAAACCTAAGATTTGTACTGGAACAGATGGGCCTGCTTGTTTGATAGCATTTCCTTTAGAGTCAAACATTGCACGAATTCTACCTGAAGCTGATCCTGTAAGAACATTATCTCCTTCATGTAGAGTACCTTTTTGAACTAAAACTGTAGCAACTGGTCCACGAGCCTTATCAAGTTGAGCTTCAATGATAAGACCTACAGCATCTCTGTTTGGATTTGCTTTTAATTCTCTCATTTCTGCAACAAGTAGAACCATTTCTAGTAATTCTTCTATGCCTTGACCTGTTTTTGCAGAAACATCAACTGTAATTGTATCTCCACCCCAATCTTCTGAAACAAGACCATATTCCATAAGTTCTTGTTTTACTATGTTTGGGTCAGATTGTTCTTTATCTACTTTGTTTACTGCAACTACTATTGGAATTTCAGCAGCTTTTGCGTGGTTGATAGCTTCTACAGTTTGTGGCATAACACCATCATCTGCAGCTACAACTAGGATTGCAATATCTGTTGATTGAGCACCCCTCATTCTCATTTCTGTGAAGGCTTCGTGGCCTGGAGTATCTAAGAATGTGATTGCTCTACCGTTTAAATCTACAGAATAAGCACCAATATGTTGGGTAATACCACCAGCTTCACCACTTGTTACGCGGGTATTTTTAATTGCATCTAATATAGAAGTTTTACCGTGGTCAACGTGACCCATTACTGAAACTACTGGTGCACGTGTTATTAAATCTTCTTCATTATCTTCATAATCTAGATCAATTTCTTGCTCTTCTATGGCAGAGAATTCTTGTTCTAAGCTAATTTCTTTACCAAAGTCCATAGCAATTAATTCTGCTTGTTCAAATTCAATAGTGTCATTAAGGCCTGCCATTACTCCAAGTTGGATTAATTTACCAATAACAGCATTAGAATTTTCGCCAATTTTTTCTGCAAAGGCACTTACTGTAACTACTTCTGGAATTTCTATTTTGCCATTTTCATTACTTTCTTTGGCTGGCTGGTTATTTGCCTTATTAGATTTTGATTTTCTATTTTTTTTCTTACGATTTTTATTCGGTTTATTTGGATTAAAATCTTCATTATCGTCATTGTCGAAATTTTTCTTAGATTTAGTTTTATTTTGATTTTTTATCTTATTTGATTTGCCGATTTTTTGTTTTGATCCGTGCATGCTCTCATCATCATCGTAATCATCCATTTGATCGTAATTTATATTATTATTTTTTTTCATATTTGATTTTTTATTGTTTGATTGTTCTTTTTGAGTTTCCTTATTAGTTTTTTCTTTTGTTTGCTCTTTTTTATCTTCATTTGAGCTTTCATTGAAGTATTCGTTTATTAGCTCTAGGTCATCTCCACTTACACTTGACATGTGAGATTTTATTCCTAGACCAAATTCTTCGTTTAAAAGTTCAACCATTTTCTTTGCTGGCATTCCTTGTTCTTTTGCTAGTTCGTAAACTCTAATTTTATCAGCCATCTATTTCACCTCATTTTACTTCATAAGCTTCTAACTCCTCATAAAGTTTGTCATCTATTTTTTGTTTAAATACACGATTAAGCTTATTGTTTTTCCTAACATCTGCTAGGCACTCATTATTTTTACAAATATATGCTCCGCGTCCGTTAAGTTTTCCTGTCTCATCAATTACAACCCCTAAGTCTTTGTTGTTTACAACTCTTAATAGGTCGTTTTTGTCATAAAGATTTCCACAATTTATACATTTTCTTTGAGGAATCTTTTTTGTCTTTTTCATCTTTTACTGATCCTCATCTTCATCATCACTTTCCCTGTGTGGTACAAGGTCAGATTCATCAGTATATACATCTTCAAGTTGATTTTCATCAACATCTATTTGACTAGTTAAAGAATCATTTTCTTCATCATAAAGTTCTTCTAAAGTCTCGCTTGTGATATCTTCTACTTCTTCATCAGCTAATTCATCACTTGCTTGATCTATAATTTGTCTATCTTCACTAGCCATTTGATCTGTTATTTCATCTGGATTTTCGACTAATTCTTCATCTATCATGATTTCTTCCCTCTCTTGATTTAAGCCTAAAATTTCATCAATTTCTTCATCAGTCATCATATCAAAGTCTTCTTTTGATTTGATATCTATCTTCCAGCCTGTAAGTCTTGCTGCAAGTCTTGCATTTTGACCTTCCTTACCTATTGCTAGGGATAATTGTTGGTCATTTACTACTACTAGTGACTGCTTATTTTTTTCGTTTGTTAAAACTTCAATAATATCTGCTGGAGATAGAGAATTTGATATAAATTCTTCTATATCTTTGTTATAGTTTATGATATCAATTTTTTCATTTTGTAATTCTTCTACTATAGAATTTACACGAGAGCCCTTATATCCTATACAAGCTCCTACTGGATCGATTGCTTCATCGTTTGAGAAGACTGCAATTTTAGTACGAGATCCTGCCTCACGAGCTATAGAATATATTTCTATGACTCCTTCAGTTATTTCTGGAACTTCTAATTCAAATAGTCTTGTAACTAGGTTCTCACTAGAACGAGAAAGTATGATTTGTGGTTCTTTGGATGAATTTTTAACATCTTTTATTAAAAATTTCATTCGCTCATTTGGTATATATTCTTCATTTACCACTTGCTCTTTAAGTGGAACTATGCCCTCGATTTTATCAAGATTTACATAAAGGTTGTAGTTATCTTGTCTTTGGATAGTTCCTGTTATCATTTCATTTTCTCTATCTAGATATTCACCATAAACTGAATCTCTTTGAGCATCTCTTATTTTTTGGATAACAATATTTCTTGCAGTCTGGGCTGCAACTCTACCGAAGTTTTTTGGAGCAATTTTTATTCTTGCTATATCTCCTATTTCTAGGTTACTATCCACTTCTTCTTTAGCTTCTTTTAGAGAAATTTCATTGATATTATCATTTACATCATCAACTACTTCTCTTAGAGCAAATACTTCTATATCTCCTGTTTGCTTATCTACTATGACATCAACATTTTCTGCATTGTCATAATTTTTTTGATAGCTTTTTACTAGAGCTTTTTCAAGCGCATCTAAGATAACATCTTTATCAATATTTTTATCTTTTTCCAGCTCCTCTAAGGCTAGTATAAACTCTTCATTCATCAGATCTCCTTAAAATACAATCTCTATTTTTATTTGCTTGATATCTTCTTTTGCTACTCTAAGACTTTCCTTATCATCTACATCAAAAACAAGACTATCTTCTTTTATTTCTTCTATAAAACCTATAAAAACTTGACCATTTTTCAATGTTACCTTTAAAGGTTCGCCTGCATTCCTTTCAAGGTCTCTATCAGTTTTTAAAGGTCTTGATAAATCTTGAGAGGACACTTCTAAGTAGTAGTGGCCCTTTATTAAATCAAGTTCATCTAATTTTTCATCTAAGTAGGTACTTACTTTTTCACAATCATCAATTGTTATTCCCTCTTTATTATAAATAAAGAAGGTCAATGTCTTACCTTCATGTGTCGTTTTAAATTCTATATCAACTAATTCATATCCTAAGTTTTCTATATCATCTTCAAAGGTTTCTTTAAGGGTTGTTATTAAATCCATTTTACCATCCTTTGCCTTATACATATTAAAAGAGCGGATAACTTGCCCCACTCTTTGATAGAAATATTATACTGCAAAGCTTGCTGTAATCAATAAATATTAGTCTTGCTAATTTCTAAAATTTATTTGATAATTTTTTTACAAAAAACTTGCTTTTATTAGCCAAAAAAGTTTATAATAGACCCATATAATACATATTATTAATAGGAGGTTTATATGTTTTTATTCATAGTAGGTCTTATCATCCTCCTAGTTGGTGGTTATTTTTATTCCAAATATGTAGAAAGCCAACTAAATTTAGATGATAGACCAACTCCAGCTGTCGCAAAAGCTGATGGTATTGATTTTGTTGCTATGCCAAAATGGAAAAACTGGCTAATTAATCTATTAAATATTGCAGGTACTGGCCCTATCTTAGGCCCTATCCAAGGTATACTTTTTGGAAAAATTGCTTTTTTGGCAATTCCAATTGGCTGTGTTATAGCAGGTGCTACTCACGATTTTTTAGTAGGCACAATGTCTATGAGAAACGGTGGTGCTCAAGTTCCAAAACTTGTTGGTAAATATTTAGGCAACGCTACTAGAAAAGTTTATAATGTAGTAATAGGAATCTTACTTCTTCTAACTGGTACTGTTTTTGTCTACACTCCTGGTGACTTACTAGCAAATGATGTTTTAGGCCTAGGCGAAGGATCAAAGGGTATTTGGATTATTTATGCAGCTATTTTTGCTTATTATATCCTTTCAACAGTACTTCCAATTGACCAACTTATCGGTAGAATTTATCCATTATTTGGTGCGTTTCTAATTATTTCAGCTTTTGGTGTACTTATTGGAGTATTTACAAAAGGTGCTAGCCATCTAGAATTCTCTGGGGCTGGATATTTAAGCAAACACCCATTAGGCCAAAGATTTATTCCAGCATTCTTTATTACAGTAGCTTGTGGTATTCTTTCTGGTTTCCACGGTTCTCAAGTGACATTAGTTTCTAGAACTGTTGCTAGCGAAAGAGAAAATAGAGCAACATTTTACTCAACAATGATTGCTGAAGGTGTTATAGCTATGGTTTGGGCTGCTGGAGCTATGGTAATATTCTCCCAAGGAATTGTTCCATTGGATACTAGAGCTACACTTATGGTAGGTGAGATTTCTAAATACTTTATGGGCAATATTGGTGGACTACTTGCCATTATTGGGGTAATCGTTCTTCCAATTACTTCAGGAGATACAGCATTTAGATCACTAAGACTTATCGTTGCTGAAGAGCTTAACATAGACCAAAAAGTTCCAGCAAAAAGAATTGCTGTTGCTGTCGTTTTATTTATTCCAGCTATTTTAATTCTTGTTTGGGCTAAAAACGATCCAAACGGCTTTAACTTATTATGGAGATACTTCGGCTTTACAAACCAATTAGTGGCAATTTTTGCATTAGCAACTGCTACAAGCTACTTACTAAATAATAATGGTAACTATTGGATTGCTTTAGTACCAGAGCTATTTTATACATTTATAGTATTCTCATTTATCATTTCTGATAAGGGTGTAGGTTTTGGAGCAGATTATAATATTGCATATATTCTAGGTGCAATAATCAGTTTAGTAATAGCTGTACTTACAGTAAGAAAAGCTCGCAAAAATCAAGATAGAATCGCAAATATTATATTAAACTAAGAATTTAATCTGGGGAGAATAATTCTCCCCATTTTTTAAAGGATTTAAAATGAAATTTATATATAGTGACAAGGCAAAAAAATATATAAAGAAAAATAATATAACAAAAATTTTTATTAGAGAAGATATAGAACGCGGCATGGGTTGTTGCGATCTAGGCTCAATAAATCTTAAAATAAGCAAAAATGGCTATAATGAAGAAAATTATAAAAAAGAAACATCTGAAATTGTTACTACCTATTATGATCCAAAACTAGAAGCCCTACTTATGAACTATCCCGAGGTGGAAATCTCAGTTTTTGGCATAGGTAATAGAAAAACTTTCTATACAGCTACTGAATTTTCGCCTTTGAATTCATAAAAAAATTCCATTTATCAAAAAGATGGAATTTTTTTTATTTGTTATTTATTTATATCTATAGCCCTATCACATTTTTTGGCCATATCCATGTCATGGGTTACAATTAGTATTGTTTTATTATAATCATTTCTCAAACGTAAAAGTAAAGAAAATACTTCATTACTCATTTTAGGATCTAATGAACCAGTTGGCTCATCTGCCAAAATCAAATCACCTGGTTTTAAAATACACCTAGCAAGGGCTACCCTTTGAGCTTCTCCCCCTGATACTGTATTTGCCTTTTGGTCTTTTATATCTAAAATATCTAGTCTATCTAATATCTCACTTATTTTTTTGAATTTTTCCTCATCTTTTATATCCACATACTCCATAGCAAGCAAGAGATTTTCCCTAACAGTTTTTTCACTTATCAAGGCATTTGTCTGAAAAAGATAATTTATTTCATTTCTTCTTAGTAAAGTAGATTGCTTGCTATTAAGGTCTGGCAGTCTTTTTCCTTTTAGTAAAATCTCTCCATCATCATAAGTTTCTAAAAGTCCTATCATATTTAATATAGTGGACTTACCAGAACCACTCTTGCCAACTATGGCAACTATTTCTTTTTCTTCTATAAAAAAAGATAAATTATCTATTATTTTCCTATTACCATAGGACTTAGAAATATTATTTAATTCTATATGTTTCATTTTTTATCCCCTATTTTAAAAACTCCACTAACATTTCAAACTGATTTTTGTTGGTAAATCTTCTTAGTAATATAAGCTCTATTAAAGCAAATATAATCCCAAAACATATACCGAATACCGACCCATTAATTATTGCAATTGTTAGATTTACAATGCTAGCAACAATAACCATTATAAATATCGACTTATATATTTTTTTATTGTCATAACCTAAAAACTTTTTGATATTTACTTCTTCTAGGTATATCTCCCTATATAGATTAATTAATGCAGATAATATCGCTGCTGATATGCCTAAAAATAGCAAAGCGATTAACAAAAATGTAAATATGGATTGGGTTAAGCTTCTAATCATCCCGCCTATGAGCTCTCGTATTTGGACAAATTCAGGTTTATTATCATCGATATTATATTTTTTAAAGTATTCTTTATTTGCAAACTTATCATAGGCTTCTTGATTTAGCTTTATTTCTGAATTAGTTTCCCCACCAGATATTAAGCTTAATGATTCAAAAATACTCATATTGTTGGTATTAACATAGTTTATAACTGGATTTGTGGATGTAGAAGGAAATTTTTCATTATACATTTCATCATCAATATTATTTGGATAGGCAAAATAATTTTTATTATTGTTGTAGGTAAAAAACTTAATTCCTTTAAATTTAATATTAAAATTTTCTCTATCTGTGTCATTAGTCTCGTCAAGAAACATTTCTTCATCCATCTCTGTTATTGCTATCTCTAAAGACTTTCTATCTTCTTTTGAAAAACTTTCAGGTATTAGATAAACCCTATAACCTTCATTAGCTAACTTTTCCATTTCATTTGTTATTTCTACCTGCATATCTTCTTCTATATAATTTTTATTAGCAGTAAATAAAAGATATGAAAAATCTGGAACATGGTCAAAACTTCCTATTTCTTTCATGTGTTTACTCCAGTTTTTTCTACGAAAGTCTGTATTTATAAATTTGACCCCATCCTCATTTTCTATAGACTGATAAAATCTATAAAAATCTCTTTGAAAACTCATAGGGGTTATGGAGTGGTCTCCTTCAAAATCATCACCTTCGTAAAAGGTTGTGGTTACATAATAATCGGATACATTTTCCCATTCTTTTTTAGTAACTATCTGATCTTTTAGCTCAATTATCATATTATCTATATCCATAAAGGATAAGGCACTTGTCGAAGTATTAAATATCATAAATAAAATCATGCCAAAAATAAGTAAGCCTTTTTTTGATGTCCTGCCATGGATAGCATCTATAGGCTTAACAGTCCTTAGTATAAGTGATATTAATAATTCAAAAAATAAGAATATAGTTAAATTTATTAGCCCAGCTAGTAAAAATATCAAGTAAAATTTTAAGGTATTAAAACTTCCCTTAGTTAAAATAAATCCATAGGGAATAAATAATATTGGTAAAAAATATGCAAACTTGTTTATGGGGTTGTATATATTTTTTATGTAAGACTTTTTAGACCAACCTTGGAGCAGGTAAACTCCCATATTTTTTAATGATGCTACAGTTGTAGTTGTTAAAATTGTAATGATTACTAAAGCTAAAACCACATATATAATTATAAAGCTAAGAGAAGATCCGCCTCCCATTACAGCCGAGCCACCACTTGAAGTTTTTATCTCATCGACACTTAGACCGGTTACCTTAGATAAGCCTTCATAAAATCTATCTACACCTGCATCATCTATACCAATTAGCTGATATTCACCATTAAATCCTCCAATTTTTCCAGTACCAGTTAAGTTTATAAAAAAATAACTATCCCCTAAAATAAATCTAGGAGTAGGCTCTATCGTGCTATAATCTCCATCTAGCAAACCAATAGTCCCACCCTTATCTAAGTTTTTAAAACTTTGATCTGAAGCATATTGCTTGTCTAGAAATTTTAAATTTAATTTTTCTTTATTAGCTTCATAATCACCACTCATCCAGTATCCGTGTAGTAACTTTTTTCCAGTATAATCAGGACCCTCTACTTTTTTTACCATCAAGACCTGATTTTCCTTCAAAAAATTCGCTATGTAATCTCCTACTTCATTGCCTTTAGTTATATCAATATTGTTTATAGAAACTTCTTTGTAATCGTTAGCTAGATTATCAAAGTTTTCCCTATATCTTTGATCTAAATATAGGCTTGTTGCTATAGCAAATACAAGTGATTGGATAACCAGCAATACTATAAGTAGCTTACTGCTTAAACTCCTTTTCATAATGACCTCCATATAATGTGTTATGATTAGTATAACACCTTACTGGATACAGATCAATAAAAATATAATTTATATCACAAACTTAATTTATCATTTAAATAAATTAAATTATAATATAAAAAAGCTGCTATAATGATATAGCAGCTTAGGTTAAAACATCCCATCAAATAAACTCATCTGGTTTTCTTCTTGAATACCATCTATGATGCCAAAAGTTTTTAAACTTTCTAGGGCATTTTTATTTACTTTAGTTCTTTTGTTAAAATCTTCTACGGATATAAACTCGCCTTTTTCACGTTCGTGTGCTATATCTAGAGCCATAGCCTCTGATACATTATCTACAGAACTTAATGGTGGGAGTAGGTATCCGTCTTCTTTATTTAATATAAATTTAGTTGCATCTGATTTATATAAGTCAGCCTTATCTATTTTTATATCACGAGCATACATTTCTTCTGCAACTTCTAATACTTTTCTAATATTTTCATCCCTAGCTGTTAAATCAAATCTTTCCTTATAACTACTTAAAGCCGTTTGGATAGATTCTAGGCCATTTATGATTATAGAATAAACAAAATCATTCACTTTTGTATTAAAGTAAGTTGCATAAAAGGCTGCTGGATAATAAACCTTATAATAAGCTATACGATAACTCATCAAGCAATAAGCAACCGCATGGGCTTTTGGAAAGAGATATTTGATTTTTAGACATGATTCTAAATACCATTCTGGTACACCATTATCTCTCATGTAAGCAACTTGTTCCTCTGATAAGGCCTTACCCTTTCTAACAATTTCCATAATTTGAAATGATTTTTTCTTATCAAGGCCTTGTTGGATAAGAGAGTTCATTATATCATCACGAGTTGAGATTATTTCATTAAAGTTTGCAGTTTTTGACATAATTAAGTCTCTGGCATTATTATTCCATACGTCTGTACCGTGGGATAGGCCTGATATACGTGTCATCTCCGAAAACTTTGTTGGATATGTTTCTTTTAGCATTCCACGTACAAAGTTTGTACCAAATTCTGGAATACCCAAAGTACCTATTTGATTGTTTGAAAAATCATGCTTTATATCTAATGGCTCAGTTGATGAGAAAATTTTCATTACCTTTGGGTCACCCATTTTTATTTTAAGTGGATCTGTGCCTGTCAAATCTTGTAAGGCACGGATAATGGATGGCACATCATGGCCTAGCAAATCTAGTTTTAATAAAGTTTCATGCATCATGTTGTAGGTAAAGTGCGTAGTTTTTATATCACCTGCTGGATCATCTGCTGGATATTGGATAGGAGTTATATCAAAGATATCTATGTCATTTGGCACGACAATTAGTCCACCCGGGTGCTGGCCTGTAGTTCTTTTTACATCCTTAAGACCTCTTTGAAGTTTTCTAATTTGCGCATTATTAAACTCTTCATGATATTCTTCAGAATATTTTTTGATATAACCAAAGGCCGTATTATCTTGGATAGCTCCTATGGTTCCTGCACGGAACACTTTTCCCTCACCAAATAATTCTTCTGTAAACCTATGAATAGTTGGTTGGTATTCACCAGCAAAGTTTAAGTCTATATCTGGTTCCTTGTCTCCTTCAAAACCTAAAAATACTTCAAATGGGATGTTGTGCCCATCTTTTCTTAAAGAAGTGCCACATTTTGGACAATCTTTATCTGGATAATCTATACCAGCTCCCAATCTATCTTCTTCAAAAAATTCACTATATTTACATTTTGGACAAACATAGTGCGGAGAAAGTGGGTTTACTTCTGTAATATCAGCCATGGTTGCTGCAAAAGATGATCCAACCGATCCACGAGAACCTACTAGATAGCCATCCTCGTTGGATTTTCCTACTAGGTCTTTGGCAATTATATAAAGAACTGCATAGCCATTTGAGATTATAGAATTTAGTTCTTTATTTAACCTATCTTCTACAATTTTTGGTAGGGGATCACCATATATCGAATGAGCCTTTTCAAAACAAGTATTTCTTAATTTTTCATCCGACCCATCTATAACTGGAGGAAATGTTCCAGGTGGTATTGGCCTTATATCTGCAATCTGATCTGCAATTTTTTTAGGATTTGCAATTACTATTTCTCTTTGCTTATCTTTATCTAAATAAGCAAAACCATCTAACATTTCATTAGTTGTCCTTAGATAATACAAAGGATTATTTTCATGGTATCTTACAAATTGCCCCTTGTGGAGAATATTTCTTAAAATATAATCATCAGCCTTAAAATATCTAACTCCGCCAGTAGCAACAACTAGTTTGTCATGTTTTTGTCCTAAATCTATTATCTTTTTATTTATATCAATAACTTGATCAAAATTTCTTAACCTGCCTTTTTCAACTTCATCCTCAAAAATTCCTAAAGGCTCTATTTGTAAAAAGTCATAAAGCTCTAATAATTCATCTATCTTACTTTGTGGATAATCATTTAATAAATATTTAAATAATAATCCATCATGGCCACCACTTCCTATCAATAGACCTTCTCTATATTCTTTTAAAAGCGAGATAGGAGTTTTGGCTTCAGTGCTAAAGTGCTCCATTCTAGATTTCGATATCAATTTATACAAATTTTTAAGACCTACTTCATCTTTGGCAAATACTAAGGTAGAAAAGTTTTCAAATTTTGCTTTTGGATAGTGGGTTTCTAATTTATTTATAGTGGATAAATCTAGATCTTGTTCCATTATCATGGCATACATCTTAATAAAAATTTGAGCAGTAGCCCTAGCATCATCGCTAGCCCTATGGTGGTTAAAGGCTGGGATATTTAATTTGCGAGCTATCTTATCTAGGGAAAATCTGCCCATATCTGCAAATAAGGCACGAGCCATAGGCAAAGTATCCATATAAATCGGAGCAAAATCAAGATTAAGAATTTTTGCATTTTCCTTTACAAAACCAATATCAAAGTCAGAGTTTTGTCCAACTAAGATTGCATCATCTGCAAAGTCTAAAAACTTAGGTAATATCTCATCTATCTTTGGCTTATCCATTACCATTTCGTTGGTAATTCCAGTAAGTTCAATAACTTTTTCAGGTATCATTTGCTCAGGATTTACTAGTTCATTAAATTCTTCTACGATCTCTCCATTTTTTACCCTAACTGCCCCTATTTCTGTAATCTTATCCGCAAATCTAGAAAGACCTGTTGTTTCTAAGTCAAAGACGACAAATTCTTGGTCTTTTATATCTTTGCTTGTAGGGACTGGCTTTGAAGAAAGATTTGTTAAGATTCTTAGCTCATCTTCTACAAGTAAAAGTTCTGCCCCGGGTAGCATTTTTTTGCCTTTTTTGTGGATAGCATCATATAAGTCAGGCAAGCCTTGTAGAGTTGCTGTGTCAGTTATACCGATAGCATCCCAATCCCAATCTTCTAGCACATTTAAAATATCAGCATTATCTACAAAACCATCAAGGTTGGTCATTTTTGTATGAAGCTCAAGCTCTATTCTTTTTTCATAAGCTGTATCTATTTTTTTACCGATAATAGCATCTTTTAAAGACCTAGCTGTAAAGATTTCCTCATGGGCATAGTCATCGTAATTTAGTACACCTTCCACTTGGACAGAAGTTCCATTTCGTAAAAGCCTTAGCTTTTCCTTATTTTTTTCTGATGAGAATATCTTACAGGAAATGGCATCAGTGCTATCCTCTATGTCAAAAGTATAGATAAAATAGTGGTTTTTGGTTTCAAATACGTCTAAATTGTAAACTGTGCCTATAAGAGATACTTGCAGTCCCTTTTTATCATAAATTTCTGCAATAGGAATTGTTTCATTTTTAATTTTCGGACCATAATCTAGACTGTCTATAGGCTCAACAGGTTTCTTTTCTTCCTTACTATTGCTAAGATTTATGGCATGGCTAATGCGAGCTTGGAGGTCTTTTTCTTTTTGATCCATCAATTCTTCTAAAGGATCTGTTTCGCTATTTTCCTCATTACTTGCTACAACTTCACGAGCTTCTAAGTCTAAGTCTTTATCTTCTATAACTTCTACTTCATTTATATCTGGCTCGATTTCATTACCATAGATATCTTCTTCTATATCTGGAGTTAGGTTTATAAATTCTATTGTAAGAGTGACAAAGGATAAAAAATCATCCAAATCTGACCTTACTTTATCGTCAAAATGGTCTAGGTCAGATTCGATAGTTAATTTTAGTTCATTATTATTTTTACTATAAATAGCATTTGTTATTACATATTCTTTTTCTTTAATGTCGACAAATTTGCTTAAATCAATCTTCATTCTTATGTCTTTCTTTTAAAACATCTAAAAGGGTATCTACTATTTGATCTTCCTTAACTTTTTTAATTGTTTTTCCATCTTTAAATAAAAATCCCATGCCATTTGCAGCAGAAATTCCGTAATCAGCTTCCTTACTTTCACCAGGTCCATTTACTGGGCAACCCATTATTGCAACTTTAGCATCGATATTTAATCCATTTGCTTTTTCTTCTACTTCTGCTACTATCTCTTCAAGATTAACAGTAGTTCTTGAGCATGTAGGGCAAGATACTATATCTAGACCATCTCTACGTAAATTTAAAGCTTTAAGGATTGCTTTTCCAGCTTTTATTTCTTCTACTGGATCTCCTGTTATAGAAACACGGATGGTATCCCCTATACCATCTTTTAGTAAAGATCCAATACCGATTGATGATTTGACAAGGGCTTGGTAAAGTGGTCCTGCTTCTGTAACTCCAAGGTGTAATGGATAATCTACTAATGAAGATAATTTCCTATATGCATCTATCATAGTATTTACATCAGATGACTTTACAGATATTTTCATATTATAAAAGTCCATGTCTTCTAGAATTTTAATCTCCTCCATGGCACTAGCTACAAGGCTATCTGCATTTACTCCGCCAAACTTATCTACTATTTCACGGGAAATAGATCCTGAGTTTACCCCAATCCTGATTGGAATATTTTTATTCCTGCACGCCTCTACTATTTCGCGTACCTTATCTTCACTTCCTATATTTCCTGGATTGTACCTTAGACAATCACAGCCATTTTCAACTGCAGCTAAGGCAAGCTTGTAGTCAAATTGGATATCAGCAACAAATGGCAAGTTAGTTCTTTTTTTAATTTCAGTAATTGCTTTTGCATCATCCATATCATTTATAGCTGACCTTGAAATGTCACATCCTGCTTCTTCTAAAGCATTTATTTGTTTTACAACTGCATCAATATCACTGGTTTTTGCAGTTGTCATTGATTGGATAGAAATAGGAGAGTCACCTCCAATTGCAACATCTCCTACGTAAATTTTCTTAGTTTCTTTTCTCATTACATCTCCTTAAAAAAGTGTAAATATATCTTTAATTGAGATTATTAATATTAAACTTATTAGTATTATAAAACCAACAATAGTAACTCTTTCTTCAATTTTTTTATTAACCCTTTTTTTAGTAATCATCTCATAAAGATTTGTTACAAGCTTTGACCCATCAAGGGCTGGGAATGGTATCAAGTTAAATACAGCTAAGTTTACGCTGATATAAGATAAGAAATAAAGAACACTCATAGCGCCATTGCGTGCTTGGTTACCTATTTCTTTTACAACACCAACTGGTCCTGAAAGGGCACCAAAAGATAATTTGCCAGTTATAAGCATGCCTAAAATATTAAATATCATTTTTACATTGCGACCGGTTTCTTTAAAACCTAGGCCTATAGCTTCAATAAAATTAACATTTCTCATTTTTGAAGATATACCTAACAAAGGAATATCATTTTCAAAAGTTGGTGTAATATTATAAGTTTTTTCACTTCCCTCAGTTGTCTTTGTCACAACCTCTACTGGACTATTTTTAGCATTTTTGCTGTAATAATCTGCTAAGATTTTTGAAATATCAGTAAATTCATCAATATTTTGATTATTGATAGCTACTATTTGATCATCAATAGATATGCCAGCTTTTTTGGCAGGAGAATTTTCTGAAAATCCTCCTACAAAGGTAGTACTTGTTCCGGTATTAAAAGCTACAATTGTAAAAACTATAACAGCTAAAAGTAGATTCATAACAGGGCCTGCTAGGATTGTTAAAAATCTTTTAAAAGCTGGTGCATTGTCATAACTACGTGGGTCTGATGAAGATTCATCCTCTCCTTCCATAGCACAATATCCACCTATTGGTAAAAGCCTTAGCGAGTATTTAGTTTCGCCATTTTGCTTGCTAAATATTTCTGGCCCCATGCCAACTGCAAATTCATTTACTTTTATACCTGATAATTTCGCCACAATGAAATGCCCAAACTCATGGATGGTTACCAAAGCTAAAAACATAATCATGGCAATAATAAATGTTCCCATTATCTCTCCTTACAAAACAGAAAATAAATAAAATAACGGAGCTATAAAGATCATAGAATCAAAGCGATCCATGATACCCCCATGACCTGGAATGAGATTTCCGAAGTCTTTTATTCCCGTTTTTCTTTTTATATAAGATGCTACCAAGTCCCCTATTTGTGATAAAATAGCACCTAAAGCTGCAAAAATAATTATTAAACTTATATTTAGATTTAATATAGCATAGTTATTGTAAATTAAATTTAAAATAACTGCCCCTAAAACTCCACCTATTGATCCGGCCAAAGTTTTATTTGGACTTATGTGACTTACAGCTGCTATTTTTTTCTTACCAATAAGAGAGCCTGTTAGATACGCAAAGGTATCAGAACCCCAAGAGGTAATATATAGCATCCACAAAAATTTAATTTCGCGAGTCCTTACAATAGACCCCATTAGCCCTGCCACATAAAATAAAATAAATATATGGGCAAGGATATCTTCTAAGTTTGTATGCTGATCAAAAATTAAAATTCCAAAAATAATTGCAAATGATAAAATTAAACCAATAGCAAATAATTCTTTTTTTTCATAAAAACTTGCTGCCATAACTATAAGGTCGCATATATATATTAAAGCTTTATTAAATCTAAAATCTATATTAGAAAAGGCATCTGTCAATTCTTTTATAGCTATTAGGGAAAATATAGTAAAACCAATAGCTAGGCTAGTTTTTCCAAAATAAGTTATAGCTATTAAAATAAATAAAATTAAAGCTCCCCCAAGAGTTCTTTTAATCAGATTCATCGAGTGCTCCGTATCTTCTATTTCTATTTTTAAATGCTTCTAAGGCCTTATCAAGCTCATCTTGATCAAAGTCTGGCCATAATACATCTGTAAAATATAGTTCAGAATAAGCTATCTGATAAATTAAAAAATTTGATATTCGGATCTCTCCCCCTGGCCTGATTAATAAATCTGGATTAGGAATGCCAGCAGTATACAAATTATCCGCTATCAAGTCTTCTGTAATTTCTTCTGGCCCATAGCCTTTTGCAATAATTTGTTTAATAGCATGGACTATTTCATCCCTGCCGCCGTAATTTAAGGCTATATTAATAACTAAAGACTTATTATCTTTAGTTTTTTTAAGCGCTTGTTCAACAGCCTTACGAGTTGGTCCTGGTATAGCAGATAAGTCTCCTAAAAAATTTAGCTTACAGTCTTCTTTCATTAATTGATCTATCTTTTTTTCTACAAATTTTATTAAAAGTTTCATCAAATAATCCACTTCACTTGCTGGTCTTTTCCAGTTTTCTGTAGAAAAAGCATATAAAGTAAGGTATTTTACCCCACGTTTTTTTGCATGAATTGCAATATCCACGACGTTTTCTGCCCCATTTTTATGGCCAAAAGTTCTTGGTTTATTTTGTCTTTTAGCCCAGCGGCCATTGCCATCAAGGATTATTGCAAGGTGATTTGGTGTGTTTGTATTTTCCATAATTTCCTCTTTTAAAAGTCTAGGCTTATTATACCATTTTTTAAAGATAAATTATTAACAAAATGTGCCCGTGTTTACCCCCTATAAAGCTTATGATATAATCAAAAAAAGCTCTTATATATTTTAGGCAGGATACAATTGATTCTAGCTTTTTAAAAATATATAAAAGTTTTGAGTTTTAATCATAAGAACGGTATCTATAATGAACCGTATCAGGAGGTAAAAATGAATAAAAAAACTCTATCCAGCAGAAAATTGGTTACTGCTGCAGTTCTTGGTGCCATTACAATTGTACTTGGCCTTACTCCACTTGGTCTAATTCCCCTTGGAATAATAAATGCCACTACTATGCATATTCCAGTAATTATAGCAGCTCTGGTAGAAGGGCCGGTTGTTGGAGGGCTGGTAGGCTTTATTTTTGGAGTATTTTCTTTAGTAAATGCAATAATAAGACCAACCCCAGTTTCTTTTGTCTTTTACAATCCACTTATTTCAATTGTTCCTAGAATTTTAATTGGGATTACTTCTTATTATGCCTATAAGGCTGTTAAAAAATTAGATGATAAAAATTTAAAATCACTTTCCAAAATTCTTTGGGCTCTAATTTTATTATTTTTAGCTTACTTACTTTATAGAAATATTAAAACAGGAGCATCTATGGCAAATATTATCCTAGTGGTTATTTTAATAATTGCCTCTATAGGACTTTTAGTCTATTCTATAAAAAATGAAACCAAAGATTTCCCAATAGCAGTAGGAGCTTTTATCGGCTCTATGACCAATACAATTTTAGTTTTAGGTGGGATTTATTTAATCTATGCTCAAAAATATGTAGAAGCTTTAAATATTCCTTTAGAAAATGCAAGATCAGCTATACTTGGAGTTTCAATAACATCTGGTCTACCAGAAGCTTTTTTATCAATAATTATTACAACTGGAGTTGTAAAAGCAGTTAGCAAAACGAGGAGATAAATGTTACTAGCAATTGATATAGATAATAAGTTTACTAAATTTGGAATTTTTGATAATGAAAATTTACTAGTAACTTTTAATCTTGTAAGCGATAAAAATAAGTCCATTGACGAAATAGAGGTATTTATCAAGCTTATATTAAAGAATAAAAATATTAATATCTGCAATATAAAAAATATAATTATTTCAACTGTAGTACCAGAATTGGCTTTAATTTATGAAAAAATTTCTAAGTCCTTAACTGGTACCAATCCTATTTTAATATCAGCAGGAGTTAAAACAGGATTAAATATAAAGTGTGAAAATCCCAAAGATGTGGGGTCTGATAGGATTGTTAGAGCTGTTGGAGCAAAAGACTTAAATGATAATCTAATAATAATTTCTGCTTCATCTATTACAACAATAGATCTTATTAACAATAAAAATGAATTTAGGGGTGGAGTTATATTTCCAGGTATAGATTTATATGCCAAATCTCTTTACCAAGAAAGTGCAAAATTACCCCAGGTAGAAATAGAAAAAACTAGGGAAGTTTTAGGGAATAACACAAAAAATGCCATCCAAAGTGGCATATACCACAGCTACAATTTTGCAATCATTGGTATGGTAGAAAAAATCATAGACCAATACGATCTTAACAAAGCTAATTTATCTATAATTATAACCGGGCCACACGCAAACCTGATAGAAAATAATAGTTACAAATTTAAAAATATCCCTAATCTAGGGCTGTATGGACTTAAAAATATTTTTGATATAAACAAAGAAAAACTGCAGAAATAAATCTGCAGTTTTTTATATTAAGCTTTAAAGTCTGGTTCTGGGTTTTCTGGACCTCTTTTTCCAAAGTTAAAGTCTTCTTTATTTTTACCATAATCTACCATTACTTCTGGTGAATCTTCTTGGTGCATATAAACTGTAATGATTATTCCTTCATTTACATCATCAAGAGTTTTTAATATTTCTTCAAGTTCTCCTTGGGTTCTTGCCTCAGCTGTTTTCATATTAGATTGACCTTTACTGAAAGCTTGTGGTAGTAATGAGTAATCCCATTTTGGAATATCATTATAGTCTCTTTTCATCCCCATAATATAACGTTCAATTGTATATCCGTCATTATCAATTAGGAAAATAATCGGATTTTGCTTGTTATAAATCATCCTAGAAAGAGCTTGGGCACTTACTTGGAATGATCCATCACCGATTAATAGGATGTGACGTTTTTCAGGACTTGCAAGCATAGCCCCCATTTGCATTGGTAGCATAGCTCCAATTGATCCCCAAATTTGGCTTCTTACAAGTTTTACTCCGTCAGGAATTTTTATTTCTGTAAGCCCGTGGCTTGCTGTACCAGTTTCACCATAAACCACATCATTTTCTTTAAAGTATCTAGCAATTTGTGCGTAGAAATCCTCTTGTCTGATTAGTTTTTCAGCTTCAAACTTAAATTCTTTTTCTTTTGTTTGGTTTACACTGTCAATTTTTTCTCTTTGAGAGACATTTTTAAGACCTAGGTCTACTAAGTCATTTACATAAACCGCTTCAAATATTTTCTCGCCTACTTTTGTATAGTCAGCCTTTATTATTATAGAATCTTCTGGGAGTTTAGATGTAAATTCACCATTATTGGCTTGCATGAATACTGGCTCAATGGAGATTAAAAAATCAGAATTTTCTATCTTTTCTTGAACTCCTTCATCTGATTCATCTCCTTGATAAATTCCTAGATATAAAGGATGAGATTCATTATAATATGCTTTTGCTGTAGCTAAAGCTGCAAATGGAACTTGGGCTCTTTCGATTAATTCAAGTACTTTGTCAGCTACATCATATCTATCAATCGCTTCATCGATTAAAACTATAGGATTTTTAGCATTTTCAAACCTTTGAGCAATTTTTTTAGCAGCGGCTTCTAATCTTTCCTCATCTGAATTAGTTTTCTTTTTATCAATAGGTTTTAAATCATCTTCTATTTCTATATCAAGATATGCAATATTTGATGGTAATTCAATATTTACTGATTTACTATATCTTACTGCTCTTTCAATAAGTCTATCTATTTCATATCTGGCATTTTCATGAGTAATTAAAACTGAATCATCTACAAACTCATTCATTGCACGACGTACATTTTCATAGTCTCCATCGGCTAGAGTATGGTGGGTCATTTTTCGCTCTCTCATAGCAAATAAAGGTGGCGTACCAGAAATGATTATAATTGGTCTGTGTTCTGCAACAGATCCTGCAATCCCGCCTAAAGCATTTAGGTCCCCTACACTGTAAGTAGTCATAAGAGCAGAAATACCATTTTCATTTGCATAGCCATCTGCAGCAAAGGCAGCATTTAGCTCATTGCTCATACCAACAAATTCAATTTCATCATCTTCTGAAATTTGCTCTAGAAACTCTAGATTAAAGTCACCAGGCTCTCCGATAATGTGTTTAATATTTAATTCCTTAAGTCTTTTAAGGATATAATCCCCAATAGTAATTTTCATTATTATTCCTTTCTTTTTATCCATTTTGTGGAGTCATTAAGATATATACCCAGAACTAAAAAACTTTACCAAAAAAAATCAAGATTTTAAATCGTTATAAAATCCACTAGTGAGCTAGTAGTATTTGTAATCAATAAAAAAAACTCCCAAATTTCTTTGGAAGTTTAAAAATCATTTATACTTCAAATAAAGGAAGTTTTTCTAAATAGATTATATCTTCTCTATCAGCCGCATCCCCTTCTGCAAGGATGGCAAGTTTTTGGACAACTTTTCCACCTGCTTTTTCTACTAAGGCTTCTAGAGCTGCTATAGATTGGCCGGTTGATATTACATCATCAACAAGGGCTACTCTTTTACCCTTGATTTTTTCTGCATCTTTTGAATCTAAAAACAGTTTTTGAGTGTTTGCTGTTGTGATAGAATTTACCTCTACACTTAGTGGGTTATTCATATAAGATTTTTCTGATTTTCTAGCTACGATAAATGATTCTTTATCTAAATTTCTTGCTATTTCATGGGCAAGTTGGATCCCCTTTGCTTCAGCTGTCACAATTATATCACAGTCTATTCTTTTGCTTAGCTCATAGCCCGCTTTTGCAGCAAGCTCTGCATCTCCCAGTAAAACAAAGGATGCTATCTTTAAATCATCTGATATTTGAATGATTGGTAAATCTCTTTTTAATCCACACACATTTAATTTGTAATAATCCATAAAATCTCCTATAAAATTATAAACTTAAGAATAACTCCTGCAACAAGCCCTACAAACGGATCACTTGCAGCTGTAGTTGCCATTGCTATACCAGCAACTAGAGCTGCATCTCCTCCTGCTGCAAAGGCAAGATTTGCATTTGTTGGTACTGTTACTAAGGCGCCTAGCACAAATAAAAATCCATGAATTGATTCTCCTGGAACATATTTACCTAGTTTTGGTAAAAGTCCCATAAACATAATTGCCCCAAGGATAGCCATCATCAAAATTCCAGAATTTACTGGATTATCACTTGCTCCTGTTGCAGAAATAATTGCTTCTACTGGTGCTCCTCCAAAAAGTGAAGAAACAGCATCAGCGATTCCAGAATAAATTGTTAAATGGTCAATGTTAGCTGTAACATTTCCATTTGATAAAGATGCAGTTATATTTCCAAAAGCAATATTCGCCCCAATGGTTAGACAAGCTAGGGAAAGCCCACCTCTAATTATTTTTCTATTTAAAAGTGGTTTTTTTACTGAAAGTTTTCTTTCTTCGTTTTTAATACCCTTGCCTATTTCCATTTTCATAGCATTTGCATAAATTGATGAAATAATTACAGAAATAATTATAGTATATACTAAATTTCTACCTGAAATAAAATAAGTTGCAAAAGCAGTAAGAATAGATATAAGACTTACCATTCTTGTTTCTAGCTTTAATCCATCGACTGCAATTTTAGCTAATATTAGCCCAACACCAGCCATCATACCATTTAGGACATATTCCCCAGCTAAATCAACAATATAATTTAAGCTACCAGTAATTCCTAGGATGGCCATTATAATTCCTGCCCAGAATACTACTGATAATCTCTCACTTACATCATCACCATAGGCTCCAGCTAGGGCTATAGTTTCAGCTTGCATGGAAATTGGAATTGGTGATTGTAAAATAGCACATGCAATTACCCCAACTAAAAAACCAAGCGAAGTTGGAAAAGCAGCAAAGCCTACAGAAAGAGCTAAAAGGGCTTGGGGTATACCATTAATCACAACTCCCAAGGCCGCCATAATATCATTTAATGTCATAAGACCTCCAAAATTTAATAAAAATACGCCTATATTATACCATATTTAACTAGTATAATATGCAAATTTTAAACTAAGTCCTTTATTAAATTTGATCATACATAACATTTATCAGTTCCTCAAAGCTAGTAGTGCCTTCAAAAACTTTGTTAAGACCATTAGCTACCATAGGAACAAAATTATTAGCCTCTGCAAATTTACTTACACTAACTAAGTCTATTTTGTCCTCCCTTACCATATCACGAAATTCATCGGTAAGGACAAAAACCTCTTCACAAGCTTCCCTTCCCATATAGCCCTCATTACAATTTGGACAACTATTTGGCCTATAGATTTCTTTATTTCTATCAATATCTATATGTTTTTTTGCTAAATTGTATTCTAGATCTGTCATTTTATCAGGTATTTTGCAATCACAAAGTTTTCTAACCAGCCTTTGACTAGCAACTGCATTTATAGCAGATGATAGTAGATAATTTTCAACTCCCAGATCTTTTAACCTAATTATAGATGAAAGAGCATTATTTGTATGAAGGGTCGTTAAAACTAAGTGTCCGGTTATTGAAGCCCTTATAGCAATTTGTGCAGTTTCGTAATCTCTTATTTCCCCAATTAAAATTATATCCGGGTCTTGCCTTAAAATAGAGCGCAAAGCCTTAGCAAAAGTAAAGTCTATTTTCTCATTTATGTTTATTTGATTAATACCTGGAATATTGTATTCTACTGGATCTTCGACTGTAACTATATTTTCATAATCATTATTTAGATTCTCTAATAGTGAATAAAGAGAGGTGGATTTACCAGATCCAGTTGGGCCTGAAAAAATCACCATACCAGAACGATTTTTTAGGGCCTTGTCTAAAGCTAATTTTGATTCCTCGCTAAAACCTAAAAGGTTTGCCCTTTGCCTAAACTCACCAAGAGATAAGATTCTAATTACCATCTTCTCCCCATTTATAGTGCCAATTACAGAAACTCTAAAATCAATGTTAGGATAAGCTTTTAATTTTAAATTTTGATCTTGGGGTCTGCGACTTTCACTAATATCCATACTTGATAAAAGTTTTAATTTTGATACTAACATTTCATAATTTTGTCTAGTTATCCTTAAAAATTCATCAAGTCTACCATCTATTCTTAGTCTAATTCTGCCGTATTCTTTTTCTGGTTCGATATGGATATCACTTGCCCTATAAAAAAGCGCATAATCAAATAAATCATAGACAAATTTATCAATATTATTAACAATATCTCTTTGATCAACCATTATTCTCCCCAATATTTCCCATCAAGAGTCCTATATCTAATTGCTTCTAGTAAATGTTTTTGTTCTATTTCATGGCTATTATCTAAGTCTGCTATCGTTCTAGCCATTTTTATAATTTTATTAAATCTTCTTACAGAAAAATTATATTTGTTGAAGGCCATTTTAGCTATTTTCTCTACGTCTGGATTAAGTTTTATATATTTTTTCATTTGAGCTGTGGAAAGTTCTGAGTTTGCAGCTACTTTTTCACCTTTATATCTTTCTCCTTGGATTTTTCTTGCTCTTACTACTTCTTCTTTTAATTCTTTTGATGATTTGGAATAGGCCGTGCTTCTTAAATCATCATATTTTACTGGAGAAATTTCTATGTGGATATCTATCCTATCTAAGATTGGTGCAGAAATTTTATTTAAATACCTTCTAATTTCATTTTGTGAGCAAGTACATTCCTTTAATGGATTGCCATAATTGCCACATGGGCAGGGATTCATGGCGGCTATTAAAATAAAATCCGATGGATACTTTAAACTTGCTTGGGCACGAGAAATATTTATTTCTCTATTTTCTAAAGGTTCTCTTAAAGCTTCTATGGTTTTTTTGTTAAATTCTGGAAACTCATCTAAAAATAAAACTCCACGGTGAGCTAGAGAAATTTCTCCTGGCTTTGGTATAGAATGACCTCCCCCAATTAAGGCAACTTCACTTGCGCTATGGTGGGGTGATCTAAAGGGTCTTTCTTTTACAAGACCGCCCTTATCTAAAAGTCCCATTATAGAATATATTTTAGTTACTTCTACTTTTTCATCAAAGCTCATATCTGGAAGAATGGTTGGTAAGTGTTTGGCAGAAAAAGTTTTTCCACTTCCTGGTGGTCCTATCATTAATAGATTGTGGTTCCCTGCTGCTGCAATTTGTAAGGCACGTTTTAAACTTTCTTGCCCCTTTATATCAGCAAAATCTAGGTCATAGGCTACTTCATTATTTATCTTTGCTAGATCTATTCGGTAGGGTTTTGCTTCTATTTCCTTATTTAAAAAGTTAACTATTTCATTTAAATTTTTAAAGGGTAGTATATCAACATCGCTTATAATTGCACACTCATCTTTATTTTCATCTGCTATTATAAATTTAGTAAACCCAAGCTCACGCATAGAAATAACCATAGCAAGTGCTCCTCTAACTGGCATGATACGTCCATCAAGGGCTAACTCTCCTAAAAAAATATAATCTTCATATGGATATGTAATAACACCCATAGAACTTAAAAGAGAAATTGCTATGGGTAAATCTAGTTGGGTTCCTTCTTTTTTTAGATCTGCCGGGGATAAATTTACAGTAATCCTTCCAGGAGGAAAGGAATAACCAGAATTGCTAATAGCAACTCTAACCCTTTCCTTGGATTCTTTTATAGAAGAATCTGGCAAACCTACTATTAAAAAAGCTGGCAAGCCAGAAGTAATATCAGATTCTACTTCTACTAAGTTTCCAGCAAGCCCTATAAGAGAGCAAGTGTTTGTTTTTGAATACATTTTATTCTCCAAGTCCTAAGACATTTTGATATTTTAAAAAAGTTTCGTGAGGTTTTGCCTCAAAGCTTACATAGTCTCCACTTTGGTCGGTAAATCCTAAGTACCTGCAGTGGAGCAATTGGTGGTCTAGGTTAAAATTAGTTTTTACATTACCATAGACTGGATCTCCTACAAGGGGGTGGTTTAGATGGGTCATGTGCACTCTAATTTGATGGGTGCGGCCAGTTATAATATGAATTTTAACTAAAGAGTAGCCAGGCACTTCTTTTAAGACTTCATATTCACTTATGGCTACTCGACCTGATGGCCTTACTGCCATTTTTCTGCGGTCTTTAATGTCTCTATCCATATAATTTTCTATCCTAGCAGATTTTTCATCAAAGTTACCATGGACTATGGCGATATATTCTTTATCTACTTTTCTTGTTTCAAAAAGACTTTTCAAATATTTGTAGGATTCATTATTTTTTGCAATTACCATTAGCCCTGTAGTATCTTTATCTAACCTATGGACAATACCTGGTCTATCATCTCCACCGATGTGAGATAAACCTTCATAGCCATATTTATCTAAAAGTCCATTGACCAATGTGCCAGTTATTATAGATCCTGCAGGATGAACTATTACATTTTCATCCTTATCTATCACTGCATAGTCATTATTTTCATAAACTATTTTTAAGTCCATTGCCTCTGGCTTTATCTCTGGTACTTCAAAAATCTCACCATCTATGTCGATTTCATCATTTATTTCAAGTCTATAACTTGGTTTTATAGCTTTGTTATTTACTTTTATTTTCTTATCTTTTATAAAAGTTTTTATCTTCTCACGAGGGATTTCTTCAAACTCATCTGAGATATATTTATCAACTCTTATACTTTCAAATGCTTGTAATTTCATAGTTTTATTATAGCATAGATTTTTATACAAAAAAATGCAGGATAGTTCCTGCATTCTAATTATTATTTACTTTTCTTTTTTAATAAACCTGCACTAACTGCCATTACTCCCAAAAGTGGAGCTACTGGTGTGATACCAGTGCCGGGGTTGTTTTTTATACCATTTACTGTTTTGTTTGCTTGTTCTTTATTCTCATCAATTTTTTCTGGCTCAGTTTTTTTAGTTTCTTTATCACTACTTTTTTCTACTTTTACTGGTTCTTCTTTATTATCTTTATTTTCTTTTTCTACTTGAGTTACTTCTTTAGATGGCTCTTCATCTTCTTTTTTCATCCATTTTTCAATTTTTTCTATCTCATCTAATTTGCCATCTTCGTCTTCATTGTAGGTTATTAGATACCTATCTCCTATTTGGGGATTAGAGTCTTTTAAGATGTCTATATTTTCTTCGTAAGTTTGTCCACTCTTGGTTGCTTTTAAGACTACTTTTCCCTCATCTATAATTTGTACTAATTCAAATTCATTGGTTACTATATTACTTTCTAAAACTTGGTTTAGTTTTTCTACCCTATATATTTCTCCAAATTGGCCAGGATATGATTCCATAACTATACCATCCCAATAAATTTTGTATTTATCTCCTATCTGAGGCTCTTGATCTCTTAGGTCATCAAAGCTTATAGAATAAATGTTATCTTTATTACCAATCTCAAAAACATTTGCTGATGTATACATAGGATCATCTGCAAAAACTTCACCTACTTCTACTTCTATAGTCTCAGTATTTTTAGGAAGTTTGTCCTTATCCATATTTACCGGTTTTTCGTATTTTTGAATTAAAGATAAGTCTTCTTTTTTGATATTATCTTTATTTAGCTCATGGATATTTATATCGGTTGTTATTTGGTACTCATCTTTTAAGCTCACATTATTTTCAAAAAAGTCTTTACTTAGGGTAATATTTTCATATTGGTCATCCATAACTACTTCTACGGCATCATCACGATTTTCACCTGCATATGAAAGTGTAACTTGGTTTTCGTTTATATTTGTTACATTAAATATATAGCTATGTTCTTCGTTTTCAGTTGCTTGTGTTAGTTCTTTATCAATTTTTATATTATCGTCTGCATATGTTTTAGGACTTATTGCAAATAAAAATGTAAAACTAAGCCCTAGTGCTAAAATTTTATTTTTCATAAAATCCTCCTTTAGCTTCTTTTATGTATATTACCCAAAGTACTAGTAAATATCAAAAAAAAGCACCCTAAGGTGCCTAGTTTTAGTTATTATATGAAGTGATGTCTCTGTAGTTTTTGACATCATTACCAAAAAATAAAAATTCTTTTTCTACGTACTTGCCATCTTCTATTACTAAAGCATGGACTACTATATTATTTCCTTCTATTGGTTCTATCATGCCCATTTTTACATCTTCATAGTCTTGGGCTAATCTTTTGTTATATTCAATAAGCATTTGCCTATAGACACTTGCTACACCGTGATAAAATCCATCTGGTTCATTTTGGGCAATATTATCAGCTTCATTTAACATATCTTCCATAGCCCTTAGCTGAGCTTCATTAATTGCCTCTATATTTTTTTTACTTGTGACTACTCGTAGATCATCTAATAGATAATTAAGATTATCTATAACTTGCCCATAACTTTCTACAAGTCTATCCTTATCTCTTTCATAACCTTCTAAAAGTTTATCGTACTTATCTATAATATCATTATAAATATCCATACCTTCTTCTGTTACGAAATAGCTATAATAAAAGGTATCTCCATCTTCATTTTTAGTATCAATTTCAAGTAATCCCTTATCAACTAAAGAAAATAGGGTTTTTATCATAGTTGGGTAATCTTGATCTGCTATAAAAAAGTCTTGGTTACCTACTCCACTTGATATAAGCCCATGGCCAAAATAAGCTTCTCTTATTAGCATTTCAGTTTCTCTTAAGTTTAAATCGTAAAAACGGCCTAGCTCTCCCCAGCCTATTTCGAGTGATTCTTTTATATAGTTAAATCTTTCTAAATAATCATAAGCACTTGAAATTATTTCTAAACCATGTGAATTTTCCATAAGGCCTCCTTAATTTTAAAAAAATATTTACCTACATCTATTATATCATCTAATAGCTTAATTTTCTTTAAACTTGCAATAAAGCCTAGTAACTTTTATAATGATTTTATAACTAGACCCCAGTAAAGGAGATTAATTTGAAATTTATTTCATGGAATATAGACTCATTAAATGCAGCCTTAACCAGTGATTCAAATAGGGCTGTCATGACTCGTGAAGTTTTTGAAAGTATAAAAAAAGAAGACCCTGATGTAATTGCTTTTCAGGAAACAAAATTACCTCAAACAGGTTTATCAAAAAAGCATAAGGAAAAACTAGCAGAATTTTTCCCAGAATATAACTATGTACATGTAAACTCTAGTGAAGGAGCCCGAAAATCCTATGCCGGATGTATGACTCTTTTTAAAAAAGAACTAGATATTAATAGCAATTTTCCCATCATAGATGCCCCAGATCCTATGGATCTTGAAGGCAGAATGGTTACCTTAGAATTTGATAATTTTTATTTTACTCAAGTTTATACACCAAATGCAGGAAATGAACTAGTTAGACTAGATGACAGGCAAGTTTGGGATAGAAAATATGCAGATTATTTAACTAAGCTTGATAAGGAAAAACCAGTCATAGCTGCCGGTGATTTTAATGTAGCTCATACACCAATTGATCTAGCTCATCCAGAAAGTAACCACAGGTCAGCGGGTTTTACAGATGAAGAACGTGAAGGATTTACCCAAATCTTAGACAAGGGTTTTATAGATACTTTTAGACATATTCATGGAGATGTAGAAGGAAAATATACTTGGTGGGCTCAAAGGGTAAAAACCAGCAAAATAAATAATTCGGGCTGGAGAATAGACTACTTTTTAGTTAGTGATAGAATAAAAGATAAGGTAGGCCGTTCAGATATGATTGATTCTGGAAAACGCCAAGACCATACACCAATTGTTTTAGAAATTGACATATAAAAAAAGCCCTTGTAAAAATTACAAGGGTATATTTTTTAATATTTTTTTGTTTTTTTAGCTAAAAGAGATGCTGTTCCAGCTGTTCCTAGGACTCCCATGGATGAAAGTATACCAGTTTTTGGATTTGCTCCGCCTATTCTATCTTTCATAGAATTATTAACTAGATTATTACTTTTTAAATTTTGATCTTTTTCTTCATTACTATTATTAGACCTAGTGATATCTTTTATATCATTTTGTTTTCTTGCATCAGAAATTTTATTTTCTACTGGTGTTTTACTATTATCAATTTTTTTGATTTCAACATCCCCCACAAATTGAGCTGGGATTGATCTAGTAGCTAGACCTGTGTGAGTTATTTCTAATTCATCTCCCACATTAAGATTTATGCCAGTTACATCTTCTTTGCTTATAGAGTATTTACTATCCTTGTTAGATTTTTTATAAATAGTATAGCCACCATCAGCTACTTCTTCTACTATAAAATTTTCAGTAACTTTTTCTTCTTTACTTTCATCTTCAACTTGCTTATCATATTTTACTACTTTAAATATCTTTCCAAATTGAGCTGGATAAGATTCCATAACTACTCCATTGTGGGTAATTTCTAATTCATCCCCTACAACTAAGTCCATATTTTTGGCATCTTTTTTGCTAATAATGTATTTATTATCATTATTTTCTATATCAGCGATGGTGTAGCCATCTTCATTTACTTTTTCTACAACAAAGTGGTCTTTAATTTTTTCTTCTTTTATTTCATCATCTGTAACTTCAGCCTGGTCATCTTTTTCGATAGAATAAATTTTGCCAAATTGGGCTGGATTTGATGGCATGATTATGTCATCATGTTTAATTTTATATCTATCGCCTACCTTTATTTCCTTATCAGCAAATTTATCTTTTGGAACATTAAATTCTGCTCCATTATAAGTTGGTATGATATCACCTGTTAGGGTTTGGACAAATTTTAAAGTTACATTACCTTCAAATACTTCTGTTACCTCATAAAGATCGGTTTGACTTTGCTTTTCATCTTTACTTTCACTGGTAATTTCGGATTTAGCGTGGTTATTCATTTGATTATTTTCACTAGCTGCAAGTGAGTGTGCACTTGGTAATACAAGAATAGCTAGAGCTAAGGTTGCTAATTTTTTCATATATACCTCCTATCGTGCTTTCATAATAACAAAGTAGATGTTAAATCCGTGTTAATTTTTATTTTAAAGTTTTAAGGGCTCTATTTACCAGTTTTTCAGATTCTTCTACTGATGGTTTTAAAGTTTTTTCTATAGATTTTGATATATTTGGATAATCAATTAAAAGTTTTCTACCAGCATTTGCCATAATTATGTTCTCATAGATAGAAAGGGCTAGCTTCTGGTCTTTTTCGGTTTCAAGTTTTTTTCCATACTTAATTTGGATGATTTTTATAATAGCCTTTGAATTATCATCTGCTTTTTGCTCTTCTTCTGTTAATAGAGCCTTATATCCTCTTTTAATAATTTTATCTGATTCTTTTATAGAATCTTTTAAACTTTCTCTACTTGCTATATCTAAAGAATGGATATTTTCAACAAGGATTGCCGCTGCTTCTGATTCTACTAGGTTATCAAAAAGTTTATTTGCTAAGACTTCTGTAGAGCTCATATTAGTTACTTGAGCTTTCTTGGTAATTTCTGATTTATATACTTCTGGTATATACATTTCTTCATTACCATTGGTTGGGAACATGTGCCATAATTTAATTTGATCACCTGTTTTTACATCTGTGTTATTTAGATTTGATAAAGCTGTTATATAAATAGAGTTAGCAAAGTTTTCTTTAACAAAATCATTACCCGCTTCAACAGTTTTAAATCTAATCTCATTTTTTGATTTATCTATTTTAACTACCTTATAGGTTGCCCTATATACTTCTTCTGGAATCTTATCTTTTGGGTGGTCATCATTTACATATATACCTAAAAATATTTCCTCATCGACTAAGACAGTATTAGGATCTTTCCCTCTTTTATAAATGATGTCTTTTCTACCGCCAAAACTTTCGTCATTTATGACACCATCATAATCTGGATATATTGGAGTAAAGTTAGCTGTATATCCACTAGGCCTATATAATTTGCCATCAAGAGTGAAGGTGTGTTGCTGTTGGTTTAAAATAACCGAATCATTATTTTCTGTTGGTGCTGCTTGACTTACTGTCACTGGCATAGCTATAAGAGATGCTAGAAAAAGTGCTTTAGTAATTTTTTTCATAAGTGTCTCCTTAAGTTACTATTCTATATGAAATATACCCACTTTTTATAAAAACAGAAAAACCTCCCTTATATCTTTATAAAGGAGGTTTTAATCAATTGAGGACTGCTATATGAATCTTATTTATCTATTATTCAGCTATTTCGCTAGCTTCTTCTACTGGAGTTTCTTCTGATTGAACTTCTTCTGTTTCAGCTTCTAATTCTTCTTCGACTTCTTCATCTTCAGTAGTTTCTTCAATTTCTTCAACTGGTGTTTCATCTTCAACTTCTTCTGTTGATTCTTCTTCAACAGTTTCATCTTCAATTACTGGTTCTTCAACTTCTGGAATTGTTTCTTCAACTTCTTCAGCTTTTTCTTTTACTTGAACTTCTTCTAATTTTCCTAAAGCCTTGTTTGTAGCTGCTACAATAATTTCATCTGCAGCTTCTACTTCATTTATTGTTGCTCTGCTGTTGTTTAAAACTCTATTTGCATCTGCTATCTCTCTATTTAGCTCTTGGATAACTTTTCCGTCTACTTTGCCTTTTAAGCTAAAGTCGCGTAGATTTTTTGCAGCTTTTATATCTTTTTCTAGGACTAGTTTTGTAGATTTATTGGCAGTTTTTTCACCTTCTGGAATAGATTTGTAAGCTTCTTCTGTTTTGCTAACTAGTTCTTCAGTAATAGCTTTTACTTCTGCTACTGTTGCAAAGTTATTTCTTCTTACATCTGTAGCTTTTTTAATTAGTAGGTCAAATTCTGCTAGGGCACTTGGATCTAGTTTATTTTTTAGTTCTGTGTTTCTAGCTTCTTTTGCTCTTGATAGGGCCCTGTCTAATTGTTGAAGTGTGTAGTGAGTTCTTTTTGAATCATCTGTTAGTTTTGGAATCTCACGAGCTTTTTCTAGTGAAGCTGTTAGGTTTTCAGAAGCTTTGTTTAAACCATCTGCTTTTTCAAAGATATTTGTTGCTTTTAGTAGAGCACGTGTTACAGAAAATCCTATAATTACGTGAGCTTGTTGTTCGCTATCAGCTAGCTCTGTTGCATCTGCTGTTATTGTTTCTGCTACGTTTATTAGTAGGTCAATTCTTGGGATAACACTTTTTGTTAGATCAGATACACTTCCGATTGCTCTATTTAATAATTTGCTTGTTAAATCATAAGCATTTTTTAATTCTTTTAACCAGCTTAATGGATTACCAGCAAGACCACCAGCTATATTTTCAAGTCCTTCTATTAGGCTACCTAGGTAGTTTAATTTATCTTTTGCTTCTTTTGCTTGGCTTGACTCTTCAGCAGCATATGCTACGCTTGATAAGGCTGGAGTTTTTTCTGCAATTTTAGTTGCTGGTAAAACTGTGTTTGATAATAGTGCTATGGATAATGCGCTTGCTAAAACTTTACTTTTTTTCATAAATATCTCCTTACATTTGTATAATTAATCTGCTAATTAGACAAAAGCAATTTACTAAGGAGGTAAATGAAATATTCATATTTCTTAATGCTTTTATCTAAATCATTTTTCTTGGTGCTTTTTGCTTACTACTTAGTTAATAATTAGCTTATAAATTTCTTACACTATAGCGAATATATCTATAATATGTTCATCTAGGTCGCCTGCTACTTCTACACTTTTATTTACATTAAAATTTAAAGTTAACATTAATAACAATGTAAAAACTATTGCTTTTTTAAGTTTCATAGTTGTACCTCCTTGTTGATATTATAGTAGCATATGAGAAAAATGATTTAAATACACATTTGTGTGGATGCTTATATTTTATATTAATTTTATTTTAATAGTAGTCCATCTATTTCATTTGATATACTATTTGATAGAATTTCATTGGAGAAAATATTTGTCAAAGTTTTGCAATAATCAAAGCTTAGCTTTGCTTGATTATATTCGTTTAAGTAAAGGTGATTGATACCCTTTGCGTAATAGAGCATATTTAGATATGTGGTCTCCTTTACGGTTTTTGCATTAGCTATTGCTATATTGCATATTTCTAAAGATTTGTCATATTTTTCAAGTCTTGTATAAAAAACTGCCATATTATAGCAAAAAACAAAATAACTATCAATAGAAGAATTTAAATATCCTTCCATTTCCAGCATTATATCCTTATATAGATCAAAATTTCCCTTTTTATACTCGTTTAAAGCTAGGGCTAGCAAAATCCTTAGTGAAAATTCATCGTACTTGTAGTTTTTAAACTTATTAATCTTAAACTTTGAATTCATATCAGCAAGGGCTACCTCCAAATCATTGGATGGATTATCTCCCCTTGCATTATTTTTAATACCCAAGATTCCATTAAAATAGTGCTTGGTTGCAAAAAGCTCTTTTTCACGGGCTAGGTTTGATTTAAAACTAAAGCCATCTAGCTTTTTTATAAGGGCCTTTGCTTTTTCTATAGAAGCGTTATTTAATAAGTCCCCTATTTCTTTTCTAAGAGATAGTAGGTTTTTGTATTCATATTGCCTGTCATTTATTATATCCTTTATATCTATACCTAAATAATTACAGATAGGTACGAGGGTAGATAATCTAGGGTCATTGTCCCCCTTTTCTATACTTCTTATAGTCTCTTCAGAAATAAACATATTTTCAGCTATTTCTTTTCGAGTAACTCCCTTTTGTTCTCTAATCTTTCTAATATCAGATCCTATAAAACTATAATCATTTTGTATAATCATATAAATCTAACTCTCTTCTTTTAGTTATTATCAAACCTTAAGTTTTTTATCCCCATTATAAACTTCATCAATTATTGCAGATCCAATGCAGATATCATCCATATAAAATACAGCTGATTGGCCAGGAGTTACTGCCTTGGTATCATCATAAGTCACTACTATTTGATTATCATCTAAAACTTTAACATGGGCATTTATATCTTTTTGACGATATCTAAATTTAGCTGTACAGTCAAATTCTGTTGGTATCTTTTTATTTGTAAAGGTAGAGAATTCACTTGCATAAAGTTTATTTGAAAGTAAAAGTGGATTATCAGATCCCTGGCAAACTATAAGTTCATTTTTTTCTAAATCTTTACCACAAACAAACCAAGCAGCTCCATCACCACCTATACCAAGACCGCGTCTTTGACCAATCGTGTGATACATTAAACCATCGTGCTTGCCTAATACATTACCTTCTGTATCTACTATATCACCTGGCTGAGCTGGTAGGTAATTACTTAAAAATTCATTAAAGTCACGCTCTCCTATAAAGCAAATACCTGTAGAGTCTTTCTTATTGGCAGTGGCAAGATTATGTTTTTTTGCAATTTCTCTTACTTCAGATTTTTCTAATTCTCCTACAGGAAATAGAACATCTTTAATTTGATCTTGGGATAATTGGCTTAGAAAATAAGTTTGATCTTTATTATTATCTACCCCGCGGAGCATAATTGTTTCATCACCAGACCTATCTACTCTTGCATAGTGGCCGGTTGCTACATAGTCTGCCCCTAGATTTTTGGCATAGTCTAAAAATGCCTTAAATTTTATTTCCTTATTGCACATGATATCAGGGTTGGGGGTCCTACCTTTTTTGTACTCATCTAAAAAGTAGGTAAACACTCTATCATAATATTCTTTTTCAAAGTTGATTGAATAATATGGGATACCTATCTGGTTTGCTATAGCTACTGCATCTTCAAAGTCTTCTTCCGCAGTACAAACACCATTTTCATCCGTATCATCCCAGTTTTTCATAAATATTCCAACTACATCGTAGCCTTCTTCTTTTAAAAGTAGGGCAGCTACTGAGGAGTCTACCCCACCGCTAATACCTACTACTACTTTCGTATCCTTTTTTTCTTTCACGGCCCCTCCTTGTATACTAGAGAATTACTATACTTTATTAAAAGCTGATTACAAAGCCATCTTTATAGGAAATTTTCCATTTATGAATCTCGCAAATCTTCTTAACATTCGCAAGGCCCATGCCACGAAGTTTTTCCCCCTGGCGGCTTGTATCACCAGTAAATAGGGGATCAAATATATTTTCTATATCTTTAGAATCTATACCCCTACCATTGTCCTTAAAAATAAGGTTATTATCTTTAAAATTAATTGTAATTATGACGTCTTTTTCATTATGGTCTATGGAATTTTGGATTAAATTTTGAAGTAATCTTTGAAATAGTTTATAATCCACATCTATAAAAAATTTATCATTCTCATCAAATAATATTTCTATATAGGCTTTATTTTCTAAAAAATAAGAGTAATTATCTCCCACGTATCTACGAACAAACTCTAAAATATCTTTGTTTTTCTTTTCTATCACAAAATTATCAATACTTGAAAATTCTAAGAGCTCATCTACTCTGTCATTTAAAATTCCTGCATTTCTTTCAATTATTTTAAGATAAGATTCTTTTTTTTCATTAATAACCAGATTTTCATCCAAGGCCTTACTGTAAGATAATATAACTGCTAGGGGTGTTTTTACATCATGGGCAATGCCTTTAAATAAAAGATCCCTATCTCTTTCTTGTTTTTCATAGATTTCTGCTAGTTCATTATTAATTTTATAGGATAACCAGCGGACTATTAAATAGATGATTAAAATATAACTACCAATAATTAAGAATAAAAATATTAATATATTTTTTTTAAGGGTACTTTCTCCCTTGTTTAGATTAAAATTTATAGTTGACGAAACCTTATCATTGGGATAGCTTAAAAAAAACTTGTTTCCATCATTAGTATTAAAAACAAAGGTATTTTGGCCATTATCGCCAAGAGTTACAAGATCTAAAAGCTCAGAACTTGAATATTCTTCGTTAATTTTTTTATTATAAGTTCTTATTACCTTATTACCATCCACTACAAAGCCAGACCCACCAAGTTCTGCTATTTTATCCCAATTTAATGAGCTTTCATCAACATTATCAGCAATTGGTATATATTCTCCAAAAATATTATCGAAGGTATTGTCATTTAAAATTTTTGATATGCTGGTAAAAAATAATGCTGTTGCTATTATAAATACTATTATAAAAATAATAGTATTCTTGAAAATATTTTTTTTAGTATTCATTCTTCTTTGCTAAGCATATATCCTAGGCCTCTTATGGTAATTATTTTTGTTGGACTTCTAGGATTATCTTCTATTTTATCTCTCAGGTTTGAGATATGAACCATGATTGTATTATCGTCTTCATAATAATATGATTGCCACAAGTTTTCATATATTTCTTGTTTAGTAAATACTTTGCCAGGAGTGCTCATAAACATTGTTAAAAGTTCATATTCTTTGGAACGTAGATTTAAAACATTTTCATTCTTATAAATCAGTCTTTTATCCTTATCCCAACTTAAATTCCCTACTTTTATAATATTATTAGACCTACGGTTATTTCTTCTTAAAAGAGCAATAACCCTTGCCACCAGCTCTGCTGGGTCAAAGGGTTTTGCTAAATAGTCATCCGCACCAAGATATAAACCTTCTATCTTATCCTTTACACTGGATTTGGCTGATAAAAATATTATAGGAAAATCTCTGTCATTGCCAATAGCTTTTAAAACTTCTATTCCATCCATTTCTGGCATCATTATATCTAGAATCATCAGAGAGATTTTGTCATTTTTTAGAAATTCTAATGCTTCTTTTCCATTTTTAGCTTCAAACACCTTAAAACTACTATTTTCTAGATAAAGTGTAACTATATTGCAAATTTCATTATTATCATCAACTACTAAAATTTTCTCATTCACAAAATATTTCCTTTTTTTAACATCTTATCAAAATTATTTTTTCTACTAAAATCTAAATTCTCTTTCCAGCTTGGGTAATGTTTATCTAGTATTTTAGCCTTTAAAGAGCCTTTCGAGTAATATGACTCATCAATACTATTAAAAATCCTATCACTATATTTTATATAAGGATCATCTGCTATAGCAACCATATATTTTTCCTCTACAAATCTTGCTGTTCCTTCTATAAACTCCTTGTAGTTTTCCATTTCTACAAAATATTCATAGTGATCGGGAAAATTTGTTTTCACATAAGATAAGCGTTTATCTCTAGCATTTTTATATAGGCTAGCATCCTTATTTTCATACAAGGATAGCAAAGCCCTATACTCATCTTCCCAAAGTTTCTTATAAGTTTTATCCTCGTCTAAGCTCTTACATAATGTTATAAATTTATCATAGACTGGATCTTCATAATCAATATCATTATCTAGAATATCTACCACTTCACTCAGCCCATGCTCCATTTGAAAACAGTGAAAGGATTCATGAATTATAACTGATTTATATTTACTTTGTAGGCTAGAATTTGCAGAAGCACCTTGGTCAGTGATATCCCTAAATTTTTCAAAAGGTACAGCCTTTATTAGTGGTTTGTTTCCTTCTTTTAAAGCTTCAATACTTGCTACTGGTTGGTCTGAAGTTTTTTTAGTAATCTTTCCATGATCATATCTAAACTCTTTATTAGAATTATACCTAATATCTTTCATATAGTCTTTATTTTTAAACTCTGACCATAGCTTTTCAGTATTATAAGTATTTACTTCTTCTATTAAAGCTAGGGTAGTTTTATCAATGCTAGTTATGCGATTTTGATAGTTAAAAATTATTAGGAAAGCTCCAACTAAGAAATAAATTATTTTATTTTTCATCTCCTACCTTCCATTTCTTTACTAAATAATATATACCTACTAAAATCCATATATAAAGCAAGCACTGACCTAGCAATCTCATATTGGTAAATTCTCCTAAAAATAAATCACGGGCAATCTTTCCAAAATCATCTATAGGCGGGAATATATATAAAATCCTAACCATAATTTCTGCAATAATGCCACCTTGCATTTCTAAAATAAAAGTTAATAGTCCCCTTAGCACACCAATTATTACAAAAAATATACCAAATAAGGACCCAGCTGCAGGATTAAATAATAAATTTAGAATCCCCATTATTAGATTTACTATAAATATAGTTAGTAGATAAATTAGAATGGCTAGTAGAAAACCTAAAAGGCTTATTTTAGGTCTTTGTATTATAATATTTATAAGCATTCCAATTAGAAGCAATATGCCCATAACCATACTTATAAATACATCCGCTTTAAATATTTGGCTAATTTGTTTTTTAAGCCTTAATCCATGGACACTTAAGATATCTGGTAAATCACTTGTTAAATATTTTTTAAAGCTTCCTGTAGATAGTGTCACTGCTGCCAAAGAAGATATTAAACTTATAATCGTCCATTGAATTCCGTATTTTCCGATATCCCCACTAGTATTCATTCCTGGTGCAGTAACTTCCATCCCTCTAGCTAAAAATGTAATTATTAATCCTATGATGGCAAAAATAACAAATGATGATTTGCTCAAATTTTCTTTTATATGTAACTTAGTGAGGTTCATAATCTATCTCCTTTGCAAAGTCTAAAAATATTTGAGAAAGTGGTTTTTGCTTAAAGTCATCCCTAGAAAATTCTTTAAACTCCTTAGGCCCCATAATTATAAGACCTCTGTCGGCTATTTTTTCTACATCATATAGTAAGTGAGAATTTAAAAGTATCGCTTTATCCGATGATTTTAGGTCTTTTATTAAATCTTGCATGGCCATCTGTCCAAAAAAATCTAGTCCACTTGCAGGTTCATCCAATAGAATTATATCAGGATTACCAATCAGTGACTGCGCTACTGCTAGTCTTTGTAGCATTCCTTTGGAATAATTTAAAATTTTAGTATTATTAGCTGGATTTAGACCTACTTTTTTCATCAATTCATCAATATTATCATCTGATTCATGGTGATATTTGATAAGTTCTAGAAATTCTTTGCCTGTTAAGATTTCTGGAAATTTTGGAGTTTCTGGACTATATCCAATTTTGTATTGCTCTTTACTAATCTCGCCTTCATAGGCTCTATCAAGTCCAAGCATCATACGGATAAGTGTGGTCTTTCCAATGCCATTTGGCCCTATTAAAGCAAATATTTCTCCCTTTTTTAGTTCAAGATTTAAGTTCTCATAGATGATTTTTTGATCAAATTTTTTATTTAAGTTCTTTATTGTTAGCATATTTCTTCCTCCTTATAAGTATTATAAGCTACTAACATTTGCTTAAACTTAAACAAATCTTAAATCTTTCTTAAATATTGGCACAAAAAAATCAGCCCTCACGGCTGATCTTATAAATTTGATAAAACTTCTATAACTTTATCTATTTCTTCTTTAGTATTTTGATAACCAAAAGAAAACCTTACGGAGTGATTTGCCCTTTTTTCATCATACATATTTGTAATGACATGGCTTGGTAAAAAACTACCTGCCCTACAAGCTGATCCTGCCGATGCACATATCCCGTTCATATCAAGGTAGGTAAGTAAAAAGTCTGACTTATAATCATCAAAATAAATATTTAAAATGTGGGCTGAAGTTTTTTCTATATCTCCATTTATTTCAAAGTTTACATCAATTTTTGAAAGTTCATTTACAAAATATTCTTTTAATTCTTTGATTTTTTCACGCTCTTCTAGCATTTTTGGAAAACTTTCTGCCATGGAGTAGGCTCCTGCTACAAATGAAGTACCTGCACGGCGATTTTTTTCTTGTTCTCCACCCTTCATAAATGAAGGGAGGTTCTCTCTCAAATACATGGCTCCAAAACCATTTAGGCCACCTATCTTATGTCCTGATATAGCTAGCGAATCACATTTTAATTCTTCAACATCTATATCCACATGGCCATAGGCTTGGACTGCATCTATATGAAACCATATGTCCTTATCAGATAAGTATTCTCCAACTTCTTTTACTGGCTCTATGGATCCTGTTTCATTGTTTACATACATAATTACAACAAGTTTTGTATTTTCACTTACTTTATTTTTTAAGTCGTCTAGTGAAATTTGTCCGTTTTTATCAACCTTTAGTAAAACTGAATTATCTTTTCCTATGGTATTTAAAATAGAATCATGTTCTATAGCTGTTGTTATTATTTCGCTATTCTTAAAGGCATTTATTACTGTATTATTTACTTCAGTTGCCCCCGATGTAAATATGACATCCTTAGGATTTGCCCCTATGGAAGTTGCTATTTTTCTTCTAGATTCTTCTAAAATCATCTTGGCATTGCGCCCCATAGCATGGGTACTTTCCGGGTTGCCATCAAAGTCTTTTGTGTGCTCTAAAATATATTTTATTATTTCTTCTCTTTTTATTGCAGTAGCTGCATTATCCAAATAAATCATTATATCACCTAGTTCTAAATATACTTCAAAAGCTTGATATTTAAAGCTTTAGATAAGAAAAACCTTAAGAAAATTAATTCTTAAGGTCTCTTATTTATTCACCAAATTCTTCGCTTAGGACGTTAAAAAGTACTTCTGCTTCTTCGTTGGTTAGGGTGACACCCTTTCTCATTCTTGTGTGATCTTCATTCCAGTCACGGATGTCAAACTTTGGATCACGATCATTCCAGCTTACAAGATTTAATTCCTTAGTCCATCCTTTGCCATTATCAGAAAGTACTCCTAAAGTTTCAACTATATCATATTTAATTTCTGCCATTATTCTCTCCTTTTTACGCATTAGCTAGTCTTTGGTTAACTGCATTCTGTATTATATTATAATTATACCCAGCATAGGTAAGTCTTCTTTGCCTGTCAGATCCTACTCCCCATTTACCAGCTAGGATTTCATCTACTAAAATGTTCATTGGTTTTTTTGATACGCCTTTTATTATATACGGATAGTCTTTATAAACGACATTCATATCGATATTGCCCCCATAACCATTTATTCTTCCCGTATGGGAATATTGCCAGGAGTCAAAATCTGACTGGTTATAGGCAGTAAAATCTTTTGAATCATAATCAGCTATCCAAAATTCATATTTATTTCTTACATCTCGAGTTAAATAATTTTTAGCAAACCAAGGGTAAGAATAGATCCCTGCAACATATCCTCGTGCCTGCATAGATTTTACAAAAGCTTCGGCAGCACTTGATATTTCCCCTTTGCTAGCTTTTGTTTGTCTTTTATCATCTTCTATATCAATATAAACTGGTAGCGATACATTTTTATCTTTTATGATATCATATACATAGTCTGCTTCTAAAAGGGCCTCAGCCGCATTGATAGCTCTTGAATAATGATAAAAACCTATGGGAACATTGCGTTTGTTTAACTCGTTATAATGTCTTTCTACATTATAATCTTTTCTAATATTTAAAGTTTTAGCATCTGTAATTGATGTTCTTAAAATAGCCCCGTCTATATCACTAGCAAATTTATTGTAGTCAATTTTATTTGGATCTTGGTGCTCAGATATATCAACTACCTTTTTATAAACCGGTGTTTTGGAATAAATAGGAGCTGGATTTGTATCTTCAAGGTGGGTTTCTTTAGTTATAATTTTTTCTATATCTCCATTATCATCTACTATTACTTCTTCTGAAATGATTACTTCTTCTACTTCATAATTAGGAGCTATGGTGTTATTAGGATCTGCCAAATAATCCGCTTTTCTTTTTTCCACAGCATCTTTATCATAGGGGATATTATTATCAATAAAAACCTGATCTAGATTAGTGTCATCATACTTAATTACATCGGAAGCATAGGCAACACTTGGAAAAACAATTGTAAAAGCAAGTCCCAGCCCAGCCCATTTTATTTTTAAACTAGCCATAAGATATTCCTTTCATTAGTAGCTATATTATAAAATATATAGCATATATTTTCAAATTTATAGTCCTTTATTTTGTCTTAAAATACAGCGAAGAATTAAAATTTATAATATGGTAAAATATAAGTTACGGGCCATTTTAGATAAGCTCTAAAATTTATAATCCTAAGGGGTTACGGATTATAAATTATACAATTACATATTAGATAAAAATAATGAATGATAATGGAGGGTTTATGTCAATTAATTATTTTATCGGGTTACTGGGCGGACTTGCCATATTTTTATACGGTATGGAGATGATGAGTAACGGTCTAGAGCTAGTAGCAGGAGATAAGCTTAGGGTCATTATAGAAAAAATGATCTCAAATTTCTTTAAAGCTATTTTTGTAGGTACCCTTGTAACAGCCATCATCCAGTCCTCATCTGCAACTACAGTTATGGTCGTAGGTTTTGTAAATGCAGGACTTATGACTATTTACCAAGCTGTGGGTATTATAATGGGTGCCAATATCGGTACAACCATTACAGGTCAGCTTGTAGCCTTAAATATTTCAGCAATGGCGCCAATAATCGCTTTTATTGGTTTTATTCTACATTCTTTCTCTAAAGATAGTAGGAAGGCTTCTTTAGGTCAAGCAATAATGGGCCTGGGATTTTTATTTATGGGTATGGATTTTATGAGTAATGCAATGGAACCTTTGAGAGATTACCCTGGTTTCGTTACAATGATGACAAGATTTGAAAATCCATTCATTGGAGTAATCGCAGGTACATTAATTACAGCTATTATTCAATCATCATCTGCAGCCTTAGGTATCTTACAGGCTATAGCCAACCAAGGAGTTATACCATTTAAATCATCTATGTATATAGTATTAGGTTTTAATATTGGTACCTGTATAACCTCAGTTCTATCAACCCTAGGCTCATCCAAAAACGCAAAAAGAACTGCCCTAGCACACGTACTATTTAATATTATAGGTACATTTATCTTTATAATCCTTTCTATTTTTATACCAATAGATAAGATTGTGCTAAGCTTTTCTAGAGAACTACCAGCTGCACAAATAGCAAACTTACACACATTATTTAACATAGCTACAACAATCATATTGCTACCATTTTCGAGAAAGCTAGCTGAATTATCTATAAGATTAATACCAGGAAAGGACAAAGAGCAAGAAGAAATGAGCCTGCAATATATCAACAAAAACGTTAGCAAAGACGCTCGCGCTACATTTACAGATGTCAGAGCTGAAATAAATAGACTGCTAGATATAGTAAATAAAAATTACCAATATGCTATAAATCTTTTAATTAAATTCGATGAAGACAAATACGATAAAATTTTCCAAACAGAAAAGGTAGTAAATCATCTTAACAAAGAAATTTCAGCTTTTATAATAGATGCTCTATCCTTGCCAATGGATGAAGAAACATCAGCAAACTTCGTTTCCTACCTTAGAATTTCACGTAACCTAGAAAGAGTAGGCGATCATTCTAAAAATATAGCAGACGTGGCAAAATTAAAAGAAGAAGAAAAGCTAGATTTTACAAATATAGCCTACCAAGATTTAGAAACTTTAAATTACACTATTGAAAAAATGTTAGAGGTAATGCGTGAGGACCTATCAAAAGAAGAAAGAGTAAAAAACACAGGCACATACTATAGAAAAATTCAAAAAGATATTGACAAATTTAGGCTAGACCATATGCTAAGAATGAGAGATAGAACATGCGATCCAGAAAGTGGTTTACTATACGAAAAAACACTAACAGCAATGGAGAGAATATCTGCGTATCTTTCAAACGCAGCTAAGCTATCAATTTAATAAAAATAAAATCGACAGCTATTAAAAACTGTCGATTTTTTATTTTTAAAACTTAAGCTAGCTTAATCAGCACTAATAAAAGCCATTGCCATATCAAAACCAGATTTATTGGCTAGGTTTATAGACTTAATATGAGAAAATTGAGTTGAATATATAGGAGTGACACCTATATTTTCTTTAATAACTATATAAGCCAAATTATTCACCAATATAGGCATAATATTTTTGTATTTGCTATCATAAGAGAACTTTTCCACTCCAAATTCCCATAGATACTTAGAATTTACATTAACGCCAGTAAGGCCAACTAGCTTATCTTTATCATAGTAAGCTAGTGCATCCATATCCTTGTAGTATCCATCATCAAAGGCAAAGCACATATTACTTATACTTTTAAACTTGTAAAAATCTTTTTTATCTATTCTCATAAATTTATAATCAGATTCTATCTTCTTAAAACTATTATTTGCTACATATATAGGGCCCATATTTTTTATAGCAATCAAGTTTTCGTTACAGGTTATTATAATATATCAAATTTTATACTAAAAAAACTTAGTCAAATGATTAAGTCTCACTTCGCTCGCCATTCAAGAAGTCCCCATTATATAGGGAATACTTTCTTCCACAAGCCATACGGGCTTATTTTCTGTATTAGTTATAGTTAAACATCCATTTATGGATTGTCAAAACCTCTTTTTACAATCCACTTACTTTGTATATAAATCTCGAGCACTTTTTCTTGTTGGAGGGTGTGTGGGTAACTATCCACGACAAAGCCCTTTTCAACATCCTTTTCTAATGAGTGACTCTTAACTAATGAATTTAACCACGCCTCAAAACTAGCATCATTTATTCATATATTCCTGCACTTTAAATTTAAATGTATCCTTCTCCTTGGCTTTTTTTCCTAACATTTTGCCTGTTAAAATAGCGTTCAAATGGTACTTATCTCTTAGCCTTTTTGCCTTTTTAGCTCAGGGCAGACTTAAAATAATCATCCTCATAGTCTTTTCTCATTATAAAGAAAATCTTGAAAAACAATAAAAGAAAGAGATGATTTTTAAAGTACCTACATCTCTTCCTTTCCTGTAAAACTATTAAATTTTCATTAAGGGGTTCCAATTATTCTATATGTTAACCGTTATTCTATTTTGAATCTAATTTTAATAAAATAGCATTAATTGCGACTATGACTGTTGACACAGACATTAAAATTGCTCCTAATGCAGGGCTTAATGTGATACCAATAGGGGCCAAAATTCCTGCTGCTAGAGGGATAGCTATAAAGTTATAACCAGCTCCCCAAAAGAGGTTTTGTTTCATTTTACGAGTTGTTTTGTGTGCTAATTCAATGAATGATTCAATATCTCCTGGATCAGATTGAGTCAAGATAACATCAGCTGAATCCAATGCAACTTGAGTTCCAGCTCCAACAGCTATACCAACGTCTGCCATAGCAAGAGAAGGGGCATCATTGACACCGTCACCTACCATGATAACTTTTTTTCCTTCATCTTTAAGTGTTTTAACTAACTCATATTTGTCTTGTGGAGATTGATTTGATCTATATTCAATCCCTAAGTCTTCTGCCGCTCCTTGAGCCGCTTTTTCATTATCACCTGTTGCCATAATTGGCTCTATATTATTATTTTTAAGAGCTTGTATTAACTCTTTGCTGGTTGGTTTTAATTCGTCTCCTAAGGCTACAGCACCAATGGCATCATCGTTTTCTGTTAATATACTGAGAGTTGCTCCTTTTGGAATATCCATATCCAGATTACGTCCGTATGCTTTTTGGCTGATTAATTGGTAACTATGGCCCTTGGCTTTACCTTCTACCCCAGCACCGGAAATCACATCAATTGAATCAAATGATACTGGACTTATACCTTGCTGCTTAGCGAAATTTATAATTGATTGAGCAATTGGGTGGCTAGACCCACCTTCAATACCTGCCAATAATGCAGTGATATCCTCTTTTGTATATTTGTCATTAAGAAGTTTTACATCTAATACTTTAAACTCACCAGTTGTTAAAGTACCTGTTTTATCTAAAATCATCACATCTGCATCTTGAGCTATTTCTAAGGATTGGCGGTCTTTTACTAGTAAGCCACGACTTGCCCCTAAGCTTGTGCTACGAGCGGTGACCAATGGAATAGCTAGACCCAAGGCGTGAGGACAAGCTATAACTAATGTTGTGATAGCAAATTTTACTGCCGTTGGGATGTCCGCTATAAGCGTCCATACTACAATAGCTATTAGTGCGACAGTTACCGCAATATAGAACAGCCATCCCGCAACTTTTTGAGCAATATTTTCTGCACGAGAAGGTTGACTTTGAGCTTGGCTGATTAAATCCTGTACTTGAGATATAAAGGACTTATCACCTGTCTCAAGTACTTTAATATAAAGAACCCCTTCCCCATTTGTTGAGCCCCCGATCACTTCATCGCCAGGTCCTTTTTTAATTGACTTAGATTCCCCAGTCAAAAGAGCTTCATTTAGACGTGATTCTCCGCGCTCGATAGTTCCATCTGCCGGCACATTTTCTCCGGCTTGAACACGAATTAAATCACCTACCTTTAAGTCAGCAACTGGACGTGTTTCAATGGAATCGTCATCTAATACGACATGAGCATCTTTTGGTACTAGCTTAGCCAGTTCTTCTTGTGCATCTCCTGCTTCTCCAATAGCCTTCATCTCAATCCAGTGACCCAATAACATGATTAATAGTAATGAAGCAAATTCAAAGAAAAAGTCCATGACCTGTTCACCCGTTACGTAGCTAGCTATAACAGTATAAATACTGTATAAATATGAAACACTTATACCTAAAGAAACGAGTGCCATCATTCCAGGTTCTTTTTGTTTAAATTCGTCAACTGCACCTTGATAGAACGGACGTCCACCATAAATAATTAATATAGTAGATAAAATAGCTACTACAATATCAGAATATGGAAAATTAAACTGGAATGGTAGGTCAAACCCAGCCATAGGGGATAAGAGCATAATAATGATTCCTAGTGGCAATGACTTTAAGAAAAGTTCCTTAAAGTTTCCATGATGATGCTCATGCCCACTGTGCCCACCGTGGTCATGGCCAGCATGATGGTCGTGATGTTGATCCTTATTATGGTCTCCATGTTCTTCCGCGCTTACGTGCTCATGTTTTGAATGATCCATGTCGCCATGATTATGGTGACTATGGGACGAATGTTTGTTGTTATTCTTCATTTTAAATTCCTCCTTATTCTTAATGATGATGTAAATGACACTCGCATTGTCCTTCTGGACAATTGCAATCCACTTCTTCTACTGCGAAAGATTTTTTCATCTCTAATATTTTTTCTAGTCGATCTATATCATCGAAGCTTAAGACATGATCTTCAATGATGTTTCCTATGACATTTCCGACTTTCTTTCGGCAAATACGGTTAAAAATATCCTCTGTGTAATCCCTTACGGCTTCTTTCTCTTCAATATTGGCAGTGTAAATAAACTTTCTATCTTCTTGCTCTGTATTTAGTACGCCTTTTTCAACTAATCGACCTAAGATCGTTTTGATAGTGGATTGTGTCCAGTCCATTTTTTCTTTCAAAATGGAGATGACTTCTTTACTAGTTACTCGATCATTTGCCCAAACTACACGCATGACTTCCCATTCAGCATCTGTGATATGAGTATTATATTCTATTGCATCCATTTTCTTTCCCTCCTTTCCGTCTACAATTGTAGACTTAATACTTAAAATAAGTTTACTCTTGTAAACCAATCTTGTCAAGTACTTTTTTAATATGTAAGCAGTTGTTATTGCCTTTTTTTCATTTTTACTCAATACTAATCATAGGCTTACATTGATTTACTTTTATTAATTTTGGAATTATAAACAATTAAGAAAAGAGATATAAATATATATCAAATGGTAAAATAAGACAGGATAAAGACAAAGTTAAACGGAATGTCGCCCTTTATTACAGAATAAATTCCAGTTAAAAATTATTTAGTGTTCACTGGTTCAGGTAATGACTAAGTTTATCTAAGTTAACCATCCCATGGAACCAGCAATATGTAGGGAGTGATTTCCTATATGAATCAGACGTGCTTGTTTTAAGTATTAGGTATACATAAACACCCGTTGATTTAGGGTCCATAAATTCAGATACAATTGTTTATGCCGAAAACTTAGTGCGATTGCACGGTAGAGTTTGCTAGGCAAGCGGGTTTCCAGTCCTCCATCAACTGGACGGGCTAGATAGGTATTTAAGCAATAAAAAAGAACTAGTAGTAAAACTAGTTCTTGATTACTTAGCAACTTCCACCAAAACACATTAGCTTCGCTAATTCCCCGCCACTCCCGTGGCTTATTTTGGGGTCAAATGTGCCAAATCAAGGCACATTTAACACTCAACGGTTAGTCACTCTCCTAGAGTAATCGTATAGACTTAATAGCTCATATTTTGAATTTAAAAAGAGCTAGTCAATTGACTTGCTCTGCTTATTTGGCGATTTTTTACTTTACCGAACTTAAGTACGCCTTACCTGGTATATTTAAGACTAAAACATACTACGGTCAGTAACGAGTTTTAGCGAATCATCCTTAAATAAACTCTTCAGACTAGATAGGTGTAATAACTTGTACTAAAAAAGACTGGAAATTATTCCAGTCTTAATTGTTTAGCGACTTCCTACTCTACCGGGAGGTCGCCCTCCGAGTACCATCGGCGTTGCAAGGCTTAACTTCTATGTTCGGTATACATAAATATGCCTTGATTTGGCATATTTATGCCGAAAACTTAGCCCGGTAGGGCGGAAGAGCTTTTGAAAAAAAGCGGGTTTTCGTGTTAGGTGTATTCTATTAATAAAAAAGAACTAGTCATTCGACTAGCTCTTAGTTTATTTAGCGACTTCCTACTCTACCGGGAGGTCACCCTCCGAGTACCATCGGCGTTAGTAAGCTTAACTTCTGTGTTCGGTATGGGAACAGGTGTATCCTTACTGCCATCGTCACTATATTATGACCTAACCCGAAAACTTGTTTTCGCTGGTAGGTCAGATGTCGCGAAACAGAAATCTCTGATTTCGTCTTGTAGCCGACCCTATCAGCTTAAAGTTTGAGTTGGTGTTTATGAACCTATAAATAGCATCTAATCTTATAAATTAGACCTCACACTCGTGAGAAACAATATTTCCAGTCAAGATTAAACGCATTCGTATCCATTAGCTTAATGCATTACTGCACTTACACCTTGGACCTATCAAACGCATTTTCTTTACGTACTTTTAGAAATCTTATCTTGAGGGTTGCTTCGTACTTAGATGCTTTCAGTACTTATCAATTCC
>NZ_JBGMEG010000010.1:0-23707 GCF_046365465.1 Anaerococcus groningensis
TACTTTTAATCTTGACTGGAAATATTGTTTGAGAGACCTAACCCAATTTGTGAAACAAATTGATGGTAGGTCCTCGTTCAGAGTGTCCCAATGGTTAAGACTGGAGGTCTTAAGCTTGGCAGACACTTACGAACCAATCGTATGGATAAATATCCTTATGATGGTAAGTTTAACTGAACGGCTATTTAATAAAGGTTCAAAAAATAATATAGTGACGATAGCAGTAAGGATACACCTGTTCCCATACCGAACACAGAAGTTAAGCTTACTAACGCCGATGGTACTCGGAGGGTGACCTCCCGGTAGAGTAGGAAGTCGCTAAACATCTAATACATACTAGCCAAATTGGCTAGTAGAGTGTTAAATGAAAAATATTAAATTAGATTAAGTATAGATATATGCTTAGGTAGCTCAGTGGTAGAGCATCCGGCTGTTAACCGGCAGGTCGTGGGTTCGAATCCCACCCTGAGCGCCATAAAAATCCTACATAACTCGATGTAAATCTATTTTAAGTAGAGTGTGTTAATCGAGCTTAAACTATATGCTAGGTAGTTTAATATAGGTTAAAAAGCATTATTTATGCCGGGGTGGCGGAACTGGCAGACGCACAGGACTTAAAATCCTGCGGTGGTTAAACACCGTACCGGTTCGATTCCGGTCCTCGGCACCAACTTATATGGTTGCTAAACATAAGTATTTAAATGACGCGGGATGGAGCAGTTTGGTAGCTCGTCGGGCTCATAACCCGAAGGTCGTAGGTTCAAATCCTGCTCCCGCAACCATTAATTACATATTAATAAAATTACTAAAAAAACTTGCAATAAGAATCTAAATATGATATACTTATTAAGTCGTTTAATAAGGCCCTATGGTCAAGCGGTTAAGACACCACCCTTTCACGGTGGTATCCCGGGTTCGAATCCCGGTAGGGTCACCAATAAGCCTGTCCGGCTTATAGAGGACTCGTGCCTTAAAGGCACGAAATTACCGCAGAGCGTAGCTCGAGGACTAAAACTAGTTAGCTTGAGTACACTGCGATATGGAAGTATAGCTCAGTTGGGAGAGCATCTGCCTTACAAGCAGGGGGTCACAGGTTCGAGCCCTGTTACTTCCACCATCAACTAATTTATATAGTTTGATCTAATATAATATGGCTCGGTAGTTCAGTTGGTTAGAATGCCGCCCTGTCACGGCGGAGGTCGTGGGTTCGAATCCCATCCGAGTCGCCATTTGGATTGCAATAGTGATCCAATGTGCTGATGTAGCTCAATTGGCAGAGCAATTGATTTGTAATCAATAGGTTGTAGGTTCAAGTCCTATCATCAGCTCCAATTGATTGATTAAATTTACAATCAAAATAATGAAATATATGGGGATGTTCCAGAGTTGGCCAAATGGGACGGACTGTAAATCCGTTAGCTTTGCTTTCAGTGGTTCGAATCCGCTCATCCCCACCAATTAATTTTTATCGATTACAAAAGATAAAATTGTTTTACCATTATTATCCGCATAATGCGGGTGTAGCTCAGTGGTAGAGCCCCAGCCTTCCAAGCTGGTTGCGAGGGTTCGATTCCCTTCACCCGCTCCATGCGCCCTTAGCTCAGCTGGATAGAGCAACGGACTTCTAATCCGTGTGTCCCAGGTTCGAATCCTGGAGGGCGCGCCACTAACAAATTTTTATCATAGATTTGGTAAAAAAACCTTACAAAAAATTTGGTTATTTTATAAAAGTGTGGTACAATATATCTTGTTGTTGCACGAAAACTATCATTGGGATATAGCCAAGTCGGTAAGGCACCAGACTTTGACTCTGGTATGCGTAGGTTCGAGTCCTGCTATCCCAGCCAATATGATCCATTAGCTCAGCCGGTAGAGCACCTGACTTTTAATCAGGGTGTCCGGAGTTCGAATCTCCGATGGGTCACCAAATTAGAAAAGCCTATTTCGTTTGAGATAGGCTAATCTAATACAAATTAATAGGCAAAAGTCATTAAATTGGCTTTAAAAATTTTAGCCATTTGATTACTTACAATATAATAGTTATAATCTTATTTTATAATAAGTACATATGGAGAGGTACCGAAGCGGTCATAACGGGGCGGTCTTGAAAACCGTTAGAGTCTTTCGGCTCACAAGGGTTCGAATCCCTTCCTCTCCGCCAATGGAGAAGTACTCAAGTGGCTGAAGAGGCTCCCCTGCTAAGGGAGTAGATCCTTTCAAAAGGGATGCGAGGGTTCAAATCCCTCCTTCTCCGCCAAATAATATATATGCCCAGATAGCTCAGTCGGTAGAGCAGAGGACTGAAAATCCTCGTGTCGGTGGTTCGATTCCGCCTCTGGGCACCATAATTAGCCTGTGCGGCTGATGGAGCACTCTCCATGAAATGGTCGTCGCAGACGATTCAAAGCCTGTCCGGCTTAAGGAGGACTCGTGTTCAAACACGAAATAACCGCAGGTCCTATCGGACCGAGGACCCTCTATAGGGTCTTATTTTTTTCAAAAATATAGGGGAGTAGTTCAGTTGGTAGAACGTCGGTCTCCAAAACCGGATGTCGCGGGTTCAAGTCCTGTCTCCCCTGCCAAAAAAATCTTATACTATAATTAATTTATTATGGACCTGTAGCTCAGGTGGTTAGAGCGCACGCCTGATAAGCGTGAGGTCGGTAGTTCGAGTCTACTCAGGTCCACCATAATGACCTATCACCATTTGTGGAACAAATGGAATGAAGGTCAGACGTCGCGGCGTTTCAAAGCTACTTAACAGCTTTGTCAGCAAGCCGACGATTATTTACTAAAGTTATGTTTTTATACATAATTCGTGGGCCTCTAGCTCAGTTGGTTAGAGCGCCCGGCTCATAACCGGTAGGTCCAGGGTTCGAGCCCCTGGAGGCCCACCAGACTAGCACCACAAATGTGGTGCTTTTCTTTTGCTTAAAATTATTACTTCGTTTTAGGAACCGGTTATGAGCCTTTCGGCTCTTAACTGCTCTTTGGATTCGCTACGCTCATCTCAAAGATTTCAAATCCTAAGGATTTGAAACCCTAAAAGGGGCTAGGTCACAGGATTCGAGCCCCTGGAGGCCCACCAGACTAGCACCACAAATGTGGTGCTTTTTTTTTATTTAAATTTATTTCTTTGTCTAAGGAACCGGTTATGAGCTTTTCGACTCATAACAGTTTTTTGGGTTCACTGCATTCACCACAAAAATTTTCAATGCACTGCATTGAAAACCCCACGGGGGACTTGGTCACAGGGTTGGGTCTCTTAAGGCCCACCAGACTAGCACCACATTCGTGGTGCTTTTCTTTTATTTAAAATTATTTCTTTGTTTAAGGAACCGGTTATGAGCCTTTCGACTCATAACAGTTTTTTGGGTTCACTGTGTTCACCACAAAAATTTTCAATGCAGTGCATTGAAAACCCCACGGGGGACTTGGTCACAGGGTTCGATCCTCTTAAGGCCCACCAGACTAGCACCACAAATGTGGTGCTTTTCTTTTGCTTAAAATTATTGCTTTGTTTAAGGAAGTGGTTATGAGCCTTTCGGCTCTTAACAGCTCTTTGGATTCGCTATGCTTATCTCAAAGATTTCAAATTCTATGGATATAATGCATCTAGGGAGAATACGAAAAAACTTATGTCGAAGCTTTTACTTGCTCTGCACCGAATATTCGGAATAAGAGTTTGTTTTTCGCGCTTTATCTTCTCTTAGTGCTCACGCATCTAACTAGAACTACTTCTTTTTTCTTGTTCCAGAACTTGTTATGAATTTTACGATTTTAACATATCTTTAGATTTCTATTACTATGGATTTAAAATCCCAAGCAATTATATATTACTGAAACCAATTCCTCGTACTTCACCATACTAGCGCTAGCATTTTGCTATTTTCTTTTATACAAATTGATATTGATTTTAATAAGCTTTTGTGCATTCTAAACTTATTTTTCGGAATAAAAAGCTTGCTTTAGAAAAATATGTAAATCTAAGTTAGTATCTTTTAGGTTTAATTCATTTTATAGATTCTTATTTAAAACTTGTAAGTTTATTAAAAAATATTAATCACCAAATTTCTTTGTATTAAAGATAATAAAGTTTATACTAGAATAGTTAGACAGTTTAATTTTTATTAAATATTTTAAAAAGGTGATTTTATGGAAAAATTTGATTATAAGTCTGCAGTAGATTTTATTATAGGCAGGCCATCTTCTAAAGGAGTCCATACTTTAGAAAAGATTAGAAAATTATTAGGTATATTTGATAATCCCCAAGATAATATTAAGCTCATTCATGTGGCTGGTACAAATGGTAAGGGGTCTACTAGTAAAATATTAGCCCAAGCTTTTTCTACTCGAAATAGGGTGGGAGTATTTACATCTCCTTATATAAGTAGGATAAATGAGGCTATTGTAATTGATGGAAAAGAGATAAGTGATAAGGATTTTGCTGATTTGGTTAGTAGAATTAAAAGTCCGGTAGAAAGTTTAGATAATGAAGGCCTTTACTTAACTTATTTTGAGGTCCTGACCGCTATTATGTATATATATTTTTACGAGCAAAATGTAGATATAGCCATTATTGAAACTGGGCTTGGTGGTCTACTTGATAGTACCAATATTGTTAAAAAACCTCTAGCTTCTGTAATCACTACTATATCTATAGATCATACAAATATATTAGGCAATAGTATAGAAGAAATAGCCTATCAAAAAGCTGGAATAATAAAAGAAGGTGTTCCGGTTTTTATTTATCCTCAGACAAAAGAAGCAATGGATGTGTTAGTAAATAAAGCTAGAAAAACTAACAGTAAAGTTTATACCTTTAATAAGGATGAAATAGAAATAAAACAGTCAGATGAAAAGGCTAATATATTTACCTTCAGGACCTATAAGGATGTTGATATAAAATTGCTTGGAGTTCATCAAATATATAATGCCTCCTTGGCCTTAATGGTTTTAGAGTACTTTAAAGATGAATTTGATCTAGACGAAGCTAGTATTAAAGAAGCTTTAGCAAAGGCAGATAATATAGGCAGACTAACTGAAATTAGCAAGGAGCCTAGGGTCATCGTAGACGGCAGCCACAATAAAGAATCCATAGATGCCCTAAAAGAAGCCTTAAAAACTTTCACTTATAATAGACTTATTATAGGTTTTTCAGTATTAAAGGATAAAGACTATGCATATATAATCGATAGCCTTAATGAATTGGCAGATGAGCTTGTAGTTACAAGTATGGATAATCCTAGGGCCTTTAGCCTAGAGGAACTTAAAGAAATTGTAGGTCAAAAAAGAAAAGATTTTATAGTCTTTAGAGATAACATCAAGGCCTATGAGTACTCTAAAAGCCTATATAAAAAGGGAGATTTGATAGTATGGTGTGGGTCTTTATATTTAATATCTGACCTTATAAACTATGAAAATCAGACAAAAACTAGGAGATATTAAAGAAATTTAAATTTCTTCGGGAAAAAACTCCATATTTTTCTATATATAAGTGTAGGGCCACTACAAAAGAAAAATTTTCAAAAATATGGAGGATATATGAAATTACAAATCAAATTTAAAGCACCATCTGCTGATGGATCTGATAAAAAAGTTACAAAAACTTTTTCTAAAATCAATGAACTAGCAACAGAAGATCAACTAAAAGATTTTGCACTTGCCTATACTTCACTATCTGAGGCTAGCGATATCGAAGTTTATCTTGTAAGATTGGAACAATTATAAGGAGGATATAAATGGCTAATAGAAAATTAAAATTATATTTTAAAGACGCATCTCAAAACCAAAAATCAGTTTCTGTAGATTATCCAAAAACTGACTACTCACCAGCTGAGTTAAAGGCTGCTATGGATAGGATGCTTGCAGCAAATGTGCTTATTACAAAATATGGTCCTGTAACCTTAAAAGATAAGGCTGAGCTAGAAACTATTACAAAAAGAGAATTAGAAATAGCATAAGTTTTAATAACCCCAAAGTCCCATGTGGATTTTGGGGTTATTTTTTTGTATTAACTTATAAGTTTTTTCTTAAAATTTTAAGGGCTATGCTAGCTTTATTGGCAATAGTTTTATAGGAAAGACCTGTTTTTTTGGATAGCTCATCATTAGTCATAGCCAAAAAATACTTGCCCACAATTATATTTCTTAAATCATCTGGCAAATTTTCTATAGCTTTATAGAGGTCTTTGTATTTTTCCCTTTCTTCTAAATCTTTTTCTAAGTTATAATTATCTTCTATCGAATCTATCAAAGGCTTGCCATCTTTATCAAAATCATCTAAAGAAGCTATTTGTTCTTTTTTACACTCATCTAAAAAGTGATAGTAAAGTTTTTGTTTTAGGTAGTTGCCAAAGGTTCCCTTAAGCTCATCATATTCTAAAATCGCATCTATAAGGAGCATCCTTGATTCATCTACTACTTCCTCATAGTCTAGGGCAGAAAACCTTCTGGCATTGGCTATAATTAGTGGCATATAAGCATCTATTATTTGCTTTGAATTTTCTAAACTTATTTTCATAATAAATCCTTTCAAAGCGCGCGCTTATTTTTTAATTTTGTCGACATGGTTATCATAAGATAAATTAACAAAAAAGTTTAATCAGCTAAATAGAAGAAGATATAAGAAAAATTTGCTTATTTAAATTTAGGATATGGTCTAAGGAAGGGTAGAAAGTAAATGGCAAAAAGCTTTCAGTTATGGGCAATAAATAGTATAATTTAGTTATTATTGTCTTTTTTTAAGTCATGATTATTATAAAAACCAAGGAGGATTTATGAAGAAATTTGGCAAATTCCTACTTGCTCTTATTTTAGTAGCAGGGGTAGGATTTACAGGTTTTACTCTTGGCCAAAATGCTAGCTTTACAAGTCAAACATCTACCCGTGATGCTGAGCATATAGCTGAGATGAAAGGACTAAAGGGTCTTTTAGACCAAAACTTTCTTTTTGATTATGATGAAAATCAAATCTATGAAGGTTCATTAAAGGGGATGTTTGCAAACCTAGGCGATCCATATACTTCTTATTACACACCAGATGAGTTTAAGAAACTTATGGAATCTCTAAATGGCCGCTACTCAGGTATTGGCTTATCCGTGCAAGCTAGTAAGGAAGGATACATCAAGGCAGTATCTGTTTTTGATAATTCTCCAGCCAAAGAAGCTGGCATAGAACCTGGTGATTACATTACAAAAGTAAATGGTAAAGGCTATGGCGCTAGCCAACTAGAAGAAGCAGTAGCTGAAATTAAAGGAGAGCCTGGTACTGAGGTAACCCTTACTATTTTAAGAACTGAAGAAGGTAAGACTGATAGTAAAGAATTTGATATAAAAGTAAGCCGTGCTGATGTAAATGTGGATACTATTGATGATGATATCCTAGAAATACGCGATAAAAAAATCGGCTACATTCACATCAAAGCCTTTGATGATATTACCTGGCAAGACTTTTCTGATAGCTACAGCAAGCTAGTGGCCCAAGATATCGATGGCCTAGTTTTAGATGTAAGAAACAACCCAGGTGGAGCCTTAGATGTAGTTATAAATATAGCTGATAATTTCCTAGATGAAGGTGTGATAGTAACTACCAAGGATAAAAATGGCAAGGAAGTAGTAGAAAAATCTGATGCTTCTGCTAGCGATATCCCTATGGTAATCTTACAAAACGAAAACTCAGCATCTGCTAGTGAAATCTTAGCTGGAGCTATGAAAGATCGCGGCCGTGCTAAAATTATTGGAACTCAATCCTTTGGTAAGGGTGTTGTTCAAAAAATATTTAATCTAGAAAATGGTGCTGGTGCAAAAATCACTATTAGCGAATACTTCACACCAAACGGTACACAAATAAATAAGGTTGGGGTTACTCCTGATATAGAAGTTTCTAGTGACGAAGACCTAGACCTAAGTAAAATGGACTTTAAGAACGATAAGCAATTTGTAACTGCCCTTAATGAACTACTAAAAGAGCTAGAATAGGAAGGTGATTTATGGAACAATATAAATCAAGCGAAGCTAGGATAGAAGAAATTAAATACCTACTAGCAAACAAAAACCTTGATGAACTACCTGACCTCCTTAATAGGACTAACCCAGTTGATATTGTAGAATGTATCGAAGATTTATCAGCTGAAGAGGCCCTAGTTTTATTTAGATTATTAAAAAAGGAAGATGCAGTAGAAGTATTTGCTGAACTTGACCAGTCTGATAAGGAAAAACTTCAAGAGGGGCTAAATGAAGATGAGTTTAAGGACTTGTTGGAAGATTTAAATTTCGATGATATGATCGATACCCTAGAAGAGATGCCAGCAACTATGGTCCAAGAGATTTTAAAAACATCTGATAGCGAAACCCGTGATTTAGTAAACGAATACCTACAATTTCCAGAAGACTCTGCTGGTACTTTGATGACCACAGAGTTTGTGGAAGTAACAGCAGATATGACAGTTGCTGAAACCCTAGCCATGCTAGAAGAGGTTGGCAAGGATAAGGTAACAGTTTATACCTGCTATGTTACAGATGGCACCCACAAACTTTTAGGTTATGTTTCTTTAAGGATGATAGTAACCCGTGAGCCAGATACCAAAATTTCTGAACTGATGTATGAAGATGTTATCTATGTCTACACAACAGATGACCAAGAAGATGTAGCCCATACCTTCCAAAAATATGGGTTTACTGCCCTACCAGTTGTAGATAATACCAACCGTCTAGTTGGGATAATTACAGTAGATGATATCATGTGGATAATCGAACAAGAGGATACAGAAGACTTCCAACGTATAGCCGGTACTACTCCAGAAGAAGAAGATTATTCAAGAATGACTCCTTGGCAGCTTGCAAAAAATAGGATTCCTTGGCTAATGTTTTTGATGATCTCAGGTGCCTTTACATCTACTATTTTAAGACGTTATGAAGATGTCATCCAAACAGTAATTGCCCTAAATATGTTTATCCCAATGCTAACAGGTTCTGGTGGTAATGCTGGTAGCCAAGCTTCAACTCTTGTTATCCGCGCCATGGCAACCCATGATATAGAGCCAAGAGATTGGGCAAAAGTTGTTATAAAAGAAATTACAGTAGGTCTTATCTGTGGGGTGGCCCTGGGTGCTGTTGCATTTTTAAAATGCTATTTCTTTGATAAGGTAGCTATGAACGTAGCCTTAGTGGTAGCCCTTACAATACTTGCTATAGTTGTTCTTGCTAAGGCAATCGGTGCACTTTTACCAATTGTTGCAGAAAAACTAGGAGCAGACCCAGCTATCATGGCAAGTCCGCTTATTACAACAATTGTAGACTCACTTGGACTTATTGTTTACTTTAATATCGCTCAAGCAATCTTACCTGGGCTTGGAATTTAAGAAGGGAGGCAAAAATAATGTACACTTACAAATCTAGTGAAAACAGGTTAACAGAACTGCATTATCTTTTGGATAAAAAAAGACCAAATGAACTTTCGCAACTGCTTAGACGTACTAACCCTGTTGATATAGTAGAATTTATAGAGGAATTATCAGCAGAAGAAGCGCTGGTTGTGTTTAGACTGCTTAAAAAAGATGACGCAGTAGAAGTTTTTGCCGAACTTGAGCCAGAAGAAAAAGAAAAACTCCAAGCTGGTTTACAAGAGCGCGAGTTTAAGGAACTTTTAGAAGATTTAAACTTCGATGATATGATTGACACCCTAGAAGAGATGCCAGCGGCTATGGTCCAAAGGATTTTAAAATCATCTGATAAAGAAACTCGTGCCTTAGTAAATGAATATCTAAACTTCCCAGAAGATTCTGCTGGGAGGTTAATGACAACTGAGTTTGTAGAGCTAAAACCTTATATGACTGTAAAAGATGCCCTAGCCCATATTAAAAAGGTAGGCCATGACATGGTTACTTTGTACACTTGCTATGTTACAAGCCCTACAAAAGAGATTTTAGGCTATGTTTCTCTTAGGTCTATTGTAACAAATAAGCCAGATACCCTAATAGATGATTTGATGTTTCAAGATGTAATCTATGTTCACACAATAGATGATCAAGAAGATGTAGCACGTACCTTTCAAAAATATGGATTTACAGCCCTACCAGTTGTAGATAAGACCGACCGTTTAGTTGGTCTAATCACCGTTGATGATATCATGTGGATAATCGAGCAAGAGGCTACAGAAGACTTCCAAAGAATTGCAGCAACCACACCAGATGAGGAAGACTATTCAAAAAGAACACCCTTATCCCTTGCTAAAAATAGAATTCCTTGGCTGATGTTTTTGATGATTTCAGCAACCTTTACATCAACCATTTTAAAAAATTACCAGCATGTAGTCCAAGCAGTTATTGCTTTAAATATGTTTGTGCCAATGCTTACGGATAGTGGTGGGAACGCTGGTAGCCAGGCATCAACTCTGGTTATTCGTGCCATGGCAACCCATGATGTGGAACCACGCGATTGGGTAAAGGTTGTTATAAAAGAGATAACAGTTGGATTTATTTGTGGGCTAGCTTTAGGCTTAGTAGCCTTTTTAAAATGTTATTTCTTTGATAAGGTAGCAATGAATGTAGCTTTAATAGTAGGTCTTACTATTGTATTTATAGTTGTGCTAGCTAAGGCTGTTGGATCACTTTTACCAATGGCAGCACAAAAGCTAGGATTTGACCCAGCTATTATGGCAAGTCCACTTATTTCAACCATAGTAGACTCGCTTTCATTAATAGTTTACTTTACAATTGCTCAAATAATTATTCCTGGGATTTAAAGGGTAATAATTAAAATAAAATAAGTCGCTGTACCGACTTCAAAATTGAAGAATTCATAATTTTGAAATTCTAAAATTGCAAACTCGCTTGCGCTCAAACAGTGCAATTTTTGGTCGAATTTCTTTAATTTGAATTCTACTCAATTTTTGCGAACGGATGCTTATTTATTTTATTTTTAATATATAAGTAAAAAACAATCACACCAGTTTTGGTGTGATTTTATTTTGCAAAAAAATAGCTTTAAAATATAGTATTTGATGAAAGAAGGATATTATGGCGTATAGCAAAAGAGTTAAAATACCATATTTAATGTGTGATAGACATGAGAACTTATCTATGAGGAATCTTGTAAGTATAATGGGGGATGTCTCACTAAACCATTCCTATGCTTTAGAGAAAGATATAGATATGGATAAATTTAGGTGGATAGTTTACTCCTGGGATGTGGAACTTATAGAAACTATTAAAGAAAATGATGAAATAGAGGTAACAACCCATGTGGTTGCTTTGAATAAATTTTATGCCTATAGAAATGTTATAGTAAAACGAGATGAAAAAATAATTGTTAAGGCCTATGGAGTATTTTTACTTGTAGATGTAGAGAGGATGCGTCCTGTAAAGATGCCTAAAGAGCTAATACATTCTTATACAAAAGATAAACTTATCTATGAAAGACCAAAACTAAGCTATGGTAAAGACTTTGCTAATACTAAAGAGATTATGGTAAGATATACAGACATTGATAGTAATTTTCATGTAAACAATGCTGTCTACTTTGATTACATAATTGACCTCTGCCAGCTAGATATCCGTGATATCAAATTTTTTAATATAGTCTATAAGCATGAGATTAGAAATAAAGAATCTATTATTGGAGAATATATAGAAGAAGATGGACAGCTAGATTATAGGCTAAGGTCAGAAGATTATAAAAAAGTTTATACCTATGGAAAGATTATAAAAAATGTATAAAGAAAATTTTGGAAATATACCTAATAAAGATAAGATAGTTTCATATTTAAATGAAGGATACAAAACTAATCCCGGCAAGTGGGTCCTCCACCTATGGACCATAGGCAAGACCGCTCAGAATATGGCCAAAGAATTAGATCTAGATCCAGATATTGCCTTTGCTTGTGGCGCCCTTCATGATATAGGAAAATCTACGGGAGCGAAAAATGCTAAGCATTTTTATGAGGGTTATAAGATTTTAAGGGCTGATTCATATTTTTTTCCAGCTCGCATAGCTCTAACCCACAGTTTTCAGATAAAAGATGTAGATAGCTATGTGGGAGAGTGGAATATAAATGATGAGAAAAAAGATTATATAGCTGATTTTTTAAAATATAATGATTACACTGAGTATGATTTACTAATCCAATATTTAGATGGAATTATAAAAACTGAATACTTAGGTATAGAAAAGAGAGCTGATAAGACAGCAAAAAAACATGGCACTAATCCATATTTTGATCAAAGAAAGCAAAGATTATATGAATTAGAAAAATATTTCACCGGCAAATTATCCCAACCAGTAGAAAAATATATGCCAAAACCAAGGTGGTATAAGTTTCCCTACAATCTTTTTAGAGAAAGTGGCAACTAAACTTGCAAATCAGCTGGTGGGGTGTATATTATAAGTGAATTTATTTTACCACCCGTTGGAGGCTCATATGCCTCCAACTTTTTTATTAGTGAATAAAATACATTTTTTTCTATAAATTTAAAAAAAGTGTTTGACAATTAATTTAAGGCGTGGTAATATTTATTTAGCAAATAGTTTTACAAAACCATATGAGAAGAAGAGTAGTCTATATGGACATTCTACAGAGAACCCAGTTTTGGTGAGATGGGTGGATAAAAGTTTAGATGAAGATGGCCTTTTCTTGGGGTGAGTCGATAGTTAGATTCACACGGGGCTTCCCGTTACAGGAGTAGAGTATGAAAGTACTTAATGAGTGTATGTATGCGTGAGTATGCATAAATTAAGGTGGTAACGCGAATTATATCGTCCTTAAATTCTAAGAATAGAATTTAGGGGCGTTTTTTTATTGCCTATTTTATGAAAGGAAGAGTTATGAGTAGTAATGAACTTATAAAATCAAAAATAGATGAATATTTTGATCAGACTGTATCCTGGAGGACTTACTTACACGAAAATCCAGAAGTAAGTGATAAAGAATACGAAACTGCAAAATATTTAAAAAATGAATGTGAAAAACTAGGCTTGCTAGTAGAAGATGCAGCAAATACAACTGGTTTTACAGCTCTACTTGATACAGGTAGACCTGGCAAAACTTTAGGGATTAGAACAGATATAGATGCCCTCCCAATCCATGAGAGCGAATATAATAAAAAATTTAAAAAATCTGTTATTTCAAAAAATGATGGTGTAAGCCACGCTTGTGGTCATGATTCCCATATGGCAACACTTTTAACTACAGCAAAAATCTTAACTGATCTAAAAGATGAAATAAACGGCAAGATTTACTTTATCTTTGAAGAAGGTGAAGAAACAGGCGGTGGCATAGAGGCAATGGTAGATCATCTAAGAGATAAGGGTTTAGATGCCTGCTATGGCAACCACCAAGCTTCATTTTTAGAAGTTGGAGAAATTAGAGTCATTAAAGGACCATCCCATGCAGGTTGTGCTGGTGTAGAATTTGATGTAATTGGTAAGGGTGGCCACGGGTCTCGTCCAGACTTATGTATCAATCCACTAACCGCAACAGCAAATATTGTAACAGCCCTTACAACAGCATGGGTTAACCAACTAGATGTAAATGAAACTGTTACCTTTGGACTAGGTTCTATAAATGGCGGTGCTGCTTCAAATGTCATCCCAGATAAGTGTAATGTAAAGGGAACCTTAAGATTTTTTGATGATAAGGCAGGAAAAGATGCTCTAGAAGTTTTAAAAGAAGTTACAGAAGCAACTGCAAAGGCCCATAAGTGTGAAGTAGAATTTTCTGATTATACAAGAATAGTTGCTTATCCAACTATAAATGACCCAGACCTTGCAGAGGAAGTTATAAAATCCTTAAATGATATTTATCCAGGTGCCTACAGAGACGGCAAACCAACCTTTGGCTCAGAGTCATTTTTTGGATATTCTAGACTTTGCCCATCAGTTTATACGAAATTTGGTGTAAGAGATGAAGAAAATGGGATTACAGCTAGTGCCCACACACCAGAATTTGACCTAAACCCAGAGGGCATCAAATACGCAGTAGGCTTACAAGTAAAATTTGCCACTGATTTTTTAGGAGAGGCCAATGATTGATTTAAAAAATATAACAGTTGACTTTGACGGATTTAAAGCTGTGGATAATGTAAACTTAAGAGTTGAAAAAAATGATATCTACGGCATCGTAGGATTTTCTGGGGCTGGAAAATCTACATTAGTAAGAACTATAAATCTTTTACAACGACCTTCAGCTGGAGAAGTTCTAATTAATGGAGAAAACCTCCTAGACCTATCAAATAAAGAACTTAGAGAAAAAAGAAAAAATATAGGGATGATCTTCCAACACTTTAACCTTTTAAATAATATTACAGTTTTAGATAATGTAATCTACCCTATAAAAAAACTTAATATACCCAAAGAAGAAAAAGAAAAAAAGGCCCGTGATCTTTTAGAAGTTGTTGGTATAGGGGATAAGGCTGATAATTATCCAAGAGAACTATCGGGTGGTCAGCAGCAAAGATGTGCAATAGCAAGAGCGTTAGCATCTGAGCCAGATATTTTACTTTGTGATGAGGCAACCAGTTCCCTAGACCCAAAAACCACCAAGCAAATTCTAAAACTTTTAAAAGAGCTTAACCAAAAATTGGGACTTACAATAGTAATCATAACTCACCAAATGGAAGTTGTAAAAGACCTTTGCAACAAGTGTGCGGTAATGCAAAATGGTAAGGTTGTAGAAAATGGATCAACCCTAAAAATATTTGCTCATCCTAAAAATCCTCTTACAAGAGAATTTGTGGAAACTTCTACAAATGTTGCTGAAACTATTGAGGAAGTTAAGCAAAATATAGGAATCTTAAAGGAAAATGAATTACTAGTCCAACTCAATTATATAGGCGAAACTACAACAGAACCTCTTATAAATGACTTATATGAAAGATTTGGTGTAAAAACCAATGTTCTTGCTGGAAATATAGAATTCATAACTGGTGTACCAGTAGGAAACCTTATAGTTACCTTATCAGGGGATAAGGAAAACTTAGGAAAAATAGGAGATTACCTAGCAGAAAGAGATGTTGATGCAGAAGTTTTAGGAGGTAAAGATGGGATTTTTTGATTACTCCTGGTCTATAAGAGATAGGATACTTGAAGACTTTAAAACAACTCTTTACATGTTGTTTTTCTCAGCCATATTTGCAGGACTATTTGGTTTAATCCTAGGCATAATAATGGTTGTGACAGACCGAGGCAGAATACTAGAAAACAAGGTAATTTATAGTATCCTTGATAAACTTACAAATATATTTAGGTCCATTCCTTTTGTTATTTTATTAGCTCTAGTAGCACCATTTACAAGGTTTATTGTAGATACTAGGATAGGACCAAAGGCAGCCATCGTTCCTCTAGTAGTTTCCTGTGTACCATTTTTTGCAAGGCAAGTTGAACAAGCCCTTGCAGAAGTAGACCCAGGGGTTATAGAAGCAGCAGAGGCTATGGGTAAATCACCTTTTGAAATTATTACCTCAGTTTATCTTAGAGAAGGCCTACCAAATTTAATTAGAGCTGGATCTATTACACTTATTTCACTTTTAGGACTAACAGCCATGGCAGGACTAATAGGGGGAGGAGGTATAGGTGATCTTGCCATATCAGTTGGTTACAACAGATATAAAGATGATGTTGTACTAGTATCAGTAGCTTTAATCTTGCTTGTAGTATTTATCATCCAAGCGATAGCAAACTACCTAATACGAAAAACCAAACATTAAAATAAAATATAAGGAGAAAATATGTCACAATTTAAAAAAATTGCCTTAAGCCTAGGTCTTTTGCTGGGGCTAACAGCCTGTGGAGGTTCAAACACAAATGATGCTCCAGCAAATGAAGCAGATACTGCAAGCAATACTAAAGTAGAAGAGAAAGCAGAAGCTAGGACTTTAAAACTTGGAGTAGTTGGAGAACGTAACGAACCGTGGGAGCAAGCCATTGAGAAGTATGAGGCTGACTCAGGAAATACAGTTGAGCTAGTAAGATTTTCAGACTACAACCAACCAAATGATGCCCTAAAAGATGGGGACATTGATTTATCATCATTTGCAACAAGAATATTTATTGAAGATTATAACAAAAATCAAAATGCAGGTTTCTACTACATTGCAGATACAGTTATAGCGCCAATGGGAATTTATTCTAGCAAGCTAGAAGACTACAAAGATATCCCAGATGGAGGAACAATTGCAATACCAGTAGAAGTTTCAAATAACTCTAGGGCTTTATATATCTTAGATGCAGCTGGCATTATAAAGGTAAGAGAAGATGCAGGAGATTTCATCACCTTAGATGATATTGCAGAAAATCCAAAAAATATTGAATTTATAGAACTACCGGCTGATCAAGTATCAAGATCTCTAGAAGATGTAGATGCAGCATTGATTAACTCCGACATGGCTATGGAGGCAGGATTTATCCCAACAGAAGATGCTATCTACTTAGAAGATCCAGAACATGAAAGATCTAAAAACTTTATAAATGTAATAGCAGTAAAAGAAGAAAATAAAGAAGATAAAGATATCTTAGACCTTGTAAACAATTACTTCTTAACAGATGAAACTAAAGAAGTTTATCAAGAAGAATACAAGGGATCAGTAATTTGCATGTGGTAATAAAAAATAAATAAAAATAAAAGGAGAAAAAACATGAACTTAATTAAGAAATCGACATTAGCTTTAGGTTTAATCCTAGGACTTACAGGATGCTCATCAAATAATGAGCAAGCAGCAAACAACGATGCTGCAAACACAGCACCAGAAACAAAAGTAGAAGAAAAAGCAGATAACGAACCAATCAAAATTGGTGTAGTAGGTGAGAAAAACGAAGTTTGGGAAGAAGTTATCAAAAGATATGAAGAAGGAACTGGCAAAAAAGCAGAGCTAGTAAGATTTTCTGACTATACCCAACCAAATGAAGCACTAGCAAGTGGAGATATAGATGTAAATAGTTTCCAACACTACCTATTTTTAGGAGAATACAATAAAGAACAAGGAGAAGAAAAATTAGTAGCTATTGGTGATACAATGCTTGCACCAATCGGATTTTTCTCTAATCAAATAAAAAGTCTTGATGAGCTAGAAGATGGCGCAAAAGTAGCTATACCAAATGACCCAACAAATGGGCCAAGAGCTTTATTCTTACTCCAAGAAGAAGGACTTATAAAAGTAAATGGTGAGCCAGGGGACCTAATTACTGTAGATGATATAACAGATAATCCAAAGAACTTAGAATTTATAGAAATGGATGCTGCTCAAACCGCAAGAGCTCTAGATGATGTAGCAATAGCAGCTGTAAATGATAACTATGCCCTAGACGCAGGTTTAAGCCCAGCTCAAGATGCAATAAGCCTAGAAGACCCACACGGTACAGATACAAAAATCTATGTAAATGTTATAGCAACTAGAAAAGAAGATAAAGATAACGAAGACTACAAAGAACTTGTAGAGTACTACCAAACAGACGAAACTAAAGCTGACTACGATAAATACACTAACGGAGCATGGATACCAGCTTGGTAATCATAAAAGGAGATAAAGAAAATGAAAAGTATTAGCAAAAAATTTAGCCTAGGTCTAGCATTAATTTTAGGACTTAGTGCATGTGGAGCAAATAATAACGAAACTGCAAATAACGAAGCACCAGCAGAAGAAAAAGCGCAAACAGAAGTTGTAGAAAAAGCAGAAGAAACTGAAGATACAGAAAACTCTGAAGACCCATTAGCAGATAAAGATGTAATAAAAATCGGTGTAGTAGGTGAGAAAAACGAAGTATGGGAAGATATCATCCAAAGATACGAAGAAGGAACAGGAAAGAAAATTGAGCTAGTAAAATTCTCAGAATATAGAGAACCAAACGAAGCTCTACTAGCAGGCGATATAGATGCCAATGCCTTCCAACATAAAAAATTTTTAGAAGACTTTAATGAAAGTTCAGGATCAGATATCGTTGCTGTAGGAGACACCTTAATAGCGCCATTAGGAATTTATTCATCAAAAATAGAAAATATCGAAGATTTAGAAGATGGTGCAAGGATTGCTATCCCAGATGACCCTACAAATGGAGCAAGATCACTTTTCCTTTTACAAACAGCAGGACTTATAGAAGTAAACGGTAAAGAAGGAGAGGCCATAACTCTTGATGATATAACAGCAAACCCACGAAACTTTGAAATTATAGAACTTGCGGCAAATCAAACAGCAAGAAGTCTTGATGATGTTGATATAGCTTGTGTAAACTCTGGTATAGCAGTAGATGCGGGACTAGTTCCTTCACAAGATGCAATCTATCTAGAAGACCCAGAAGATCCAGACAAACAAATCTATGTAAATATTGTAGCTACAACTCAAGATAAGAAAGATAGTGCTACATTAAAAGATCTTATAGACAATTACTACCACACAGACCAAACTAAAAAGGTAGTAGAAGAAACTTCCAAGGGATCAGAATTCCCAGTTTGGTAAAATGAATTTTCATAATACCCTTCCTTATAGTTAACAGGCAAAAAGCAGGAGCTAAGTCCTCCTGCTTTTTGTTTTACTAATTATTTTGAAAGTTACAAGCAATCTTTAAATGTTATAAAAATAACGTATAATATATATGGATTAAAAGGAGTTTTTTATGACTACAATTTATGATTTTACAGTAAAAGATAACCAAGGCAATGATGTAGGCCTTGATAAATATAAGGGAAAAGTACTTTTAATAGTAAATACAGCAACAGAATGTGGCTTTACCCCTCAATATGATGCTCTAGAAGAGCTTTATAAAAAATATAAGGACCAAGGATTTGAAATCCTAGATTTTCCTAGTAACCAATTTGGAGGCCAGGCTCCAGGGACGGATACTGAGATAGAAAACTTTTGTACAGCAAAATTTGGAACTACCTTTGATAGATTTGCAAAAATAGACGTAAATGGAAAAAACGAAGACCCACTTTATACCTACCTTAAAAAAGCTCAAGGTGGACTTTTAGGTGATAAAATCAAGTGGAACTTTACCAAATTTTTAGTAGATAGGGAAGGTAATGTAGTAGAGCGCTACTCATCTCAAAAAAAACCTGAAAAACTAAGCAAAGAAATAGAAGAATTATTGGATAAGTAAATGAGTGATTTAGTAAAACTTGCCAAAGAGTCCATAAAATATTATTTGGAAACTGGCAAATACCTAAAAGAATACGATGATAGTTTAAAAAATAATAACAATGGGGTTATTGTAATAGTAAATAAGGATGGTAAGACAGAAAGAAGTGGGTCTATATATCCTACTAGATCTGATATAGGCCTTGATGTTATCCATGAGGCGGTAAATGTAGCAGTTTTTAATAATGCCATTGACCTTACAGATATAGATATAGATGACTTATTTATTTCTGTTTACGAAGTGACAAAAATTAAGCAAATTCAATACATGGAAGAATTTGGTATGTACCATGGCTTATATTTAAAATACAATAGTAATTCTGCTCTAGTTTTTAGAAATGACTATGAATCAGACTATCAAATGTTTGAGGATGCTATTAAGATAGCTAATGTAGATAGCCATGATATCTTTACCATAGAGAAGTTTAAAGTAAATAAGCATATCTAGCTTGACTTAAAAAATTTAATAAGTATTATAAAAATAGAAATATTATACAAATGTTATAAAGACCAGTAGCTTTTATGGAAGCTTTAGAGAGGCACGGTTGGTGGGATGTGCTAGTGAAAGTAAAAGTGAATATCATCTTTTAGTTTAGTAAGTGAATGGGCAGTAGCTTATTACGAAAACCAATCGTTAAGAGTAAATTTAGGAAATAAGTGGACCGTCTATATGGACGGTCCTTTTTTGTTAAGGAGAAGAATATGAGTGAGTTTAAATCTTTAAATACTAGTGATACCAAAAACCGTGAGGCTGAGGTAGAAAAATATTGGAAAGATATTGACATTTTAGATGAGACTTTTAAGACCCGTGAAGATGCTAAAGAATATATAATCTATGATGGGCCACCAACAGCAAATGGTAAACCAGGCATCCACCACGTTATAGCAAGGACATTAAAAGATATGACCAGCCGTTATAAAAATATGAAAGGCTATAAGGTCCTTAAAAAGGCTGGTTGGGATACCCATGGCTTGCCAGTAGAAATCGAAGTTGAAAAACAATTAGACTTCCATGATAAAAATGATATCGAAGAATTTGGTATAGAAAAATTTAATAAATTGTGTAAGGAATCAGTGTGGACTTATTCTGATATGTGGCGAGATATGTCAGACCGCATGGGCTTTTTATATGATATGGACCACCCATATGTAACAATGGATAATGACTATATAGAAACAGAATGGTGGCTACTTGATAATGCCTTTAAAAATGGCTACATCTATGAGGGTGCAAAAGTAATGCCATATTGTCCAAGATGTGGAACAGGTCTTGCAAGTCACGAGGTAGCCCAAGGTTATCAAATGGATAAAACCATTACCCTAACAGTTAAATTTAAGAAAAAGGATACTGAAAATGAATATTTCCTAGCATGGACAACTACACCATGGACCCTACCATCAAACGTAGCTTTATCTGTAAACCCAGACCTAGACTATGTAAAAGTTTATGATAAAACAGATGATGCCTACTACTACATGGCAAAATCTCTTTGCGAAAAACTTATGGAAGACCACGATTATGAAGTAGTGGAAAATCTAAAGGGTGCTGATATGGAATACATGAAATATGAGCAATTATTGCCATATGTTGATGTTGATCCAGACCATGCCTTTATAATCACCTTAGCTGATTATGTTTCTGCAGAAGATGGTACAGGTATCGTGCACTCTGCACCAGCCTTTGGTGAGGACGACTACCAAATCGGACGTAAATATGACCTTGCCTTCATTCAACCAGTTGATTTAAAAGGTAACTTTACAGAAACTCCATGGGAAGGCCAATTTATCTTTGATACAAACGAAGACATCTGGCACCACCTAGCAAATGAAGGCAAAGTATTTAAAAAACAAACAATAGAGCACAACTATCCACATTGCTGGAGATGTAAAACTCCATTAGTTTATTACGCAACTCCATCTTGGTATATAGAAATGAGCAAGTTTTCAGACCAAATGGTAGAAAATAACAATAGTGTGAATTGGTTCCCTGAAACAATAGGTGAAAAACGCTTTGGCAACTGGATAGCAAATGTAAAAGACTGGGCAATTTCTAGAAGCCGTTACTGGGGAACTCCACTTAATATTTGGAGATGTGATGATTGCGACCACACTCACTCAGTAGGATCTAGAAAAGAACTTGCAGACCTTGCAATTGAAGATATAGATGAAAATATCGAGCTACACAGACCATATGTAGATAATGTATCTATAAAATGTGAAAAATGTGGTGGTATTATGCACAGGGTACCAGATGTAATAGATGTTTGGTTTGACTCAGGAGCTATGCCTTTTGCCCAACTTCACTATCCATTTGAAAATAAAGAATTATTTGAAAATTATTATCCAGCAGACTTTATCTGTGAGGGAATCGACCAAACTCGCGGATGGTTCTATTCATTAATGGCTATTTCTACAATTACTACAGGAAAAGCACCATACAAAAATGTACTGGTAAATGACCTAGTAGTAGATAAAAATGGACAAAAAATGAGTAAATCTCGTGGTAATACCCTAGACCCATTTGCATTATTTGATAAATATGGAGCAGATGCAGTTAGATTTTATTCCCTATATGTATCACCAGCTTGGATGCAAACAAAATTTGATGAGGCTGGCCTTGTAGAAGTAAGAAACAACTTCTTTAGAACCTACGAAAATGTATATAACTTCTTTACCTTATATGCAAATACAGATGGATTAAGCGTAGAAGACCTACAAAATATAGGCGAAGTAAAACTTGAAAAAATCGATAAGTGGTTATATTCAAGATTAAATACCCTAATCAAAAATTACTATGCAGAAATGGAAATATTTGAATTTAACAAAGTAGTTCATATGATTTCTGACTTTGTAGTAGAAGATTTATCAAACTGGTACATCCGTCGTAACAGAAAAAGATTTTGGAATAGTGATCTAACAGATTCTAAAAAAGCAGTTTACAAAACTACCTATGATGCTTTAACTATAATTGCAAAACTAATAGCACCAATCACACCATTTATAGCAGAAGAAGTTTATAGAAACCTAACTGGTGCAAAAACTGTTCACACAGAATTACTACCAGAAGTAAATGAAGCAATGATTGATAAAAATTTAGAAGCAGATATGGACCTAGTAAGAAAAATAGTTAACCTAGGACGTGCTTCTCGTGAGAAAGAATCCATCAAAGTTCGCCAACCACTAGCAAAAATAATAGTAGATGGTAGCTACAAAGACCAAATCTCAGACCTAGATGGGCTAATCAAAGAAGAGTTAAACGTAAAAGATATAGAATTTGCAGAAGACCTATCAGAATTTATGAACTACTTCTTAAAACCAGACTTTAAAGTTGTAGGACGTATCTTCCAAGCAAAAGTAAATGACTTTGGTAAATATCTAGCAAACGTAGATGCCAAAGACTTTGTAGCAAGTGTTGAAAATGGACCAATAGAAATTGACCTAGATGGTGAAAAGTATGAAGTAACTAAAGACTATTTAGATATCAGAATCTCTGCTAAAGAAGGTTATGATGTAGAAATGGATGGTAATGTATTTGTAATCCTAGATACAGATATAACAGAAGACCTGGAAGCAGAAGGATATGCTAGAGAATTTATCTCTAAAATCCAAAATCTAAGAAAAGAAAATGGCTTTGAAGTAACAGACCACATAGAAATAGCTTATCAAGCTGATGAAGATTTAAATAAGGCTATCGAAAAATTTGCTGATGAAATAAAGGCAGAGACACTAGCAGATAAATTATCTCAAGAAAAGGTAGAAGCTAGCCCAATAGAATTAAATGATAAAACAATAAGTGTAAAAGTTACACGTATTTAAGAAGGAAAAGAGTAAATAGCCAATATTTACTCTTTTTTTAAAGGGGAATTATGAAAACTAGACTAATGAATATGATAAAAATAACAAATCCCAAAACTAACGAAGTAGTAGTCCTAGACAAGGTAAAAAAAGAAGGTTGGGAGGGTCTAACTTTTCCAGGAGGCAAGGTAGAGGAAAATGAATCCTTAATGGCTGCAGCCATAAGAGAAGCCAAAGAAGAAACAGGCCTTGATATTAAAAATCTAAAATTCGTAGGCTTTATTACTTGGCTAGGTAAAGAATATAAGGATACTGGCCTTCTTTATGAGACAAGTGACTATGAGGGAGAGCTAGTCCTTAAAAACCGCGAGGGAAACTTATCTTGGATAGACTATGAAGACTTTAAGAAGATGGATGGCATGAGCCTATCCATGGATAAGATTCTAAATATATATGAGGGCAAATATACAGAAATATTTTGGGATATCACCACTAATCAAATAACTTATATTAAGTAAAGTAATCAAAAAGCAGGCAAGGTCCTACTGAGAGTGCAGACAAATTCCAAAACGCTCATAGAACTACAGAAATTGGTAAATTCATAATCTCGAAATCTAAAAATCGCAAACTCGCTAACGCTCAAGCAATGCAATTTTTACCAGATTTCTTCAATTTGAATTTATAGCAATTTTTTTCGTATGAAGTGCTTATTTTTGGAGTTTTCTACTTTACCAACAGTCTAAGCAGGCAAGGTCCTGCTTTTTGATTTGTTCACTTAAGTGAGTTGAACGAA
>NZ_JBGMEG010000011.1:0-1037 GCF_046365465.1 Anaerococcus groningensis
ATATCGCCTGTAAAGGTACGGATTAAATGGCAAAATGATAGAAGATTATATCAAATACTTAGGAAACCTTAGAGCCAAGGGACTAGGTTTTGGAAATCTTTACGAAGGCTACAACGAAGTGCCAGACTCAATGAAATGGGTAGAAGAATACGCAGACCCAAACCAAGTAAAAACAGACTTTTTCGAAGCAAAAGTTTCTGCATATTCTAAATCTTCAATTATCGAAGATGACTTATAAAATCAGAACCCTTAAGGGTTCTTTTTTTGTGTTTAATTTTCAATGAAAGCAAGAATTAAAAAAAAATTTACTCTATAGTTGAACAATGTTCATTTAGGTGTAGAATATATTCTGTAACAACAAATGAACGATGTTCATTAAAAAAAGGAGGTTTTATGACTTCGGATAGATTAGGTGGAAAAAAAGCAGAGATTATGGAGGCTGCTCTTAAGGTTTTTAAGAAAAAAGGCCCGGATAAGGCTTCTGTTCGTGAAATTATGGCAGAGTCTGGCTTTGGTCTTGGAACTTTTTACCTATATTACACTGATAAAAATGATTTGAAAGAGAAGATAGTCCTTGATAAGGCTATGGATATTATTATAAAAGCTGAGGAAAATTGTGTTGGTGAAGATCCGGTTGGAAGATATATTTCTTTTGTGGATTACATAATTGATTATTTAATTGCCAATCCCTTTGAACTTGACCTTTTAAGTAACAATATCACCTGGGCCCTTTATACAAAAATCGAGCATGATGCTAGGCTTACTGAGGCTGATTCGACCTTACAATTCATTTTAAGTAAGTATGAAAACTTATTTTCTAAATCTTACAGTGAATCCCAACAGCTTTACATCCTTGCTATGACTTTTGATATTATGATGTCTACTTGCAAAAGTGCCTTGATGGAGGACTCAACCTTATCTATTGATGAAATGAAACCGGTTTTATTTGCTGTTATTAGAAAAATTTTTAATGGAACAGGAGAAATTAAATGAAAAAAATATCAAGATTTATTTCATACCATCCAAAATTAGTCTTA